>JAUCQE010000147.1 GCA_030372865.1 Pyrinomonadaceae bacterium | reverse complement strand
GCTGCGGGATAAAGTCGATTATCCTCTGCGGCAGACCCATCTCTTTCGCGAGTTTGACGCCGTAGGTCACGTGGCTAATGATGATCTTTGCGCTCTGCTGCGGCTTCAAACGGTCGTGCGGGTTTTTATTGAGCTGGTTCTCAACGAAATGCTCGGGTGCAGCGGTCTTTCCGATGTCGTGGTAAAGAGCTCCGATACGGGCCAGCAGTGCGTTTCCGCCGACCGCCCGGCATGCCTCTTCCGCAAGCTGTCCGACAGCGTGCGAATGCTGGTTTGTTCCCGGTGCCCGCAGCGCCAGTTGGCCCAGCACGGGCAGGTCCGCGTTCGAAAGCTCTAGCAGCTTAACATCGGTCAGCACACCGAACATCGTCTCGAACATCGGAAGGAAAACCGCAGTAAATGCCGAAGTGATGATACCGCTCGCAAGCCCGCACGCGATCGCAAGCAACACCGTGTTCAGAATGAACGGCTGTTGGTTAAAGAGTATGAACGCAATGGCGACCGCCGCTCCGGTCAGGCCAACGAGAAGGCCCGCCAGCGTCACGGTCTGCCGCGTCCTGTAAGCCCCGATGCCGTAAGCCGCGACCGACGACGCGATCGTCGCGTAGATCGTGAACTCCATGCCCCGCGGGGCCATGAACCCGGCGAGCAGCGCGCAGAATATTCCGGTGAACAAAGCGGTCCGCCTGTCCGCCAAAAGCGTCATCACCAGGCTGCCGAACGCGAACGGTATCGCGTAAGCCCAGATGCTTGGGTCGTTCATCGGCGGCCGGATATTCTGCGATGCGGTAAAATCCGCAAGACGGAAAAATATCGCTAACAAGATCGTGTGGACGAGCACGATCGAACCAAAAAGGGCGAAGGTCTTCTGCTCCGACAACGCGAGCCGCGGGACTATGCCGCGATGCTCGATGAACTTCCATCCGATCCAGAACAGGACCGACACCAATGCAAGCAGCCCGAAGAAGCGGTTGAACCGCCGTGTCGAAGCCGTGTAGTTGTTGACTGCCGCGATCTGCGAAAGTACCGTCGCATCGATCTTTTGCCCGGCGTCAACGATCTGCTGGCCCCGTTTCAGCGTCACCGCCCTCGGCTCGACGCTTGCCGCTGCCGCCGCTCGCGCGTTCTCGGTTGCGACGCTGTCGAAACCGACGCTCGGCTCGATAAGTATCTCACCCGCGGTGTAAAATGCCCCGACCTCACGCTCAGAAAGACTGCGAATGACCTGAAGCCGCGAACGGTATTTATTGCGGGCGGTCGAAAGCGATGTCCAATTGCTTTCCGGCATCGCGACGATCGACCTAAGGTTCGGCCGCGAACGGTCGAACACCTCTACCTCGTTCGCGAAATACTGCAGCTCGGCATCATCGTAAATATAGCCTTGCGAGGCTTCACGAAGCGAGCCGGCAACTGCATCAAGCTCGTTGCGGGTAAACGTCCTTGCTGCAAAGATCTTACCGGCCTCCGGCCCGCCGGCCCCGGTCCAGTGCGTTTCTGATTTCGAATCAGAATTTGAAGGCTTTGAGTTGCTCGCCGAGTCGCCCTCATGCCGCTGCAGTTTCTCCCACGCCGAAAGGAACTGTTGAACGGCCTGTTCCGGCTTGTTCGATTCGTAACGGAAGATGGGCTTTTGTGCGGCCCGCTTTTCGTCCCTTTGCCGCTCGGTGTCTGCCTCGTCGACGAAATAGATGTCGGCCGGGGATATGACGGTCTCCCGGGCAATGTCGCCGACGTTGTACCTTAAAACGTTCTGATTGTTCCAGAGCGGGTTGGAGATCAGGAGCGTGGTGCAGATAGAGAGTACGGCGAATCCGAGCCAGAATTTCTGGCCGCCGGTCAGGCGCTCAAAGGGCTTCGAAAGCGCATCGAGCACCTTATTCCGCCATTTTGCGACCGGACTTTGAAGATCCTGTATCCGCTTGCTCATTTATGGTATCCGACTAAGCAGACTGCATCCTCGCGACATCGAACTTTCCGATCACCGCCGCGATCTTTTCCACCATCGGTTGAAGGGATTCCCTGCGAATAGCTGAAATTGACACGCAATCAACATCCTTGTCAAGCATCACCTGCCGGCACAGTGCGTCGATCACGTCCTCGCTGACGATATCGGCCTTGTTCAGCACGACAAGCTGAGGCATGCCTTTAAGCTCCAGGTCGGCAAGTATCTTGTCCACCGATTCGATCTGCTGCAGGGCACGCGGGTTCGATGCATCGACGACGTGAACGAGCAGGTCGCTGTCCGCGATCTCTTCGAGCGTCGCTCGAAACGCGGCGACAAGGTCGTCGGGCAGGTCCCGGATAAATCCGACCGTGTCGTTGATTATCACTTCCTGCTCGTAAGGCAGCCGCAGCCGACGAGAGGTCGGGTCGAGCGTCGCGAACATCTTCTTTTCAGCGTAAACCTCTGACTGCGTCAGCGTGTTAAGCAATGTCGATTTTCCCGCGTTCGTGTATCCGACAAGCGAGATGATCGGCAAATTCTTTTGGACGCGGTTCTTCCGTCGTTCCTGCCGCTGCAGGCTTAGGCTTTCGACCTGTCGTTCAAGCTGCGTAATTCTGTCGCGAACGCGGCGGCGATCGGTCTCGAGCTTCGTTTCACCCGGCCCGCGTCCGCCGATGCCGCCGGCAAGCCGTGAGAACGCTGAGTTTTGTCCCATTACCAGCCGCGGCAGCAGATATTTCAGCTGAGCAAGTTCGACCTGCAGTTTACCTTCTCGCGACTGCGCCCGCTGGGCAAAGATATCGAGTATCAGCTGCGGCCGGTCGATGACCTTCAGGTCGGTCGCTTCAGACAATGCACGTACCTGCGTCGGCGAAAGTTCGGTATCAAAAACGATCAGGTCTGCTCCCAGCTGCATCGAGCGAACCAGTAGGTCGCCGAGTTTGCCGCGGCCGAGCACCGTCCTTGGGTCGATCTGCGGGCGGCGTTGGATTATCTGGTCGAGCACGACAACATCCGCCGAGGTCGCGAGATCGGCAAGCTCCGCCATCGACTCCACGGCATCCGTGACCGAGCCCGTCGTGACACCGACGAGAATAACGCGGTCGCGCTTCGTCTGCCGCTTGCGGGCCGTTTGCCGCACGCGAGCCATTTCGCTTTCGAGCGAACTGATCAAAGCCGGAAAATCCGTATCAAGCTGTGAAGGGATCGCCGGTTCAAGAAATTCGTAAGGTGCCGAATCGCCGTTGCTGTTCAGTTCGTCCGCGCTCGTCGGCAGAAGATGTGCGGAATATACAAGCCCCGGCAAACCGGTCTTGCGGTCGACCTGGACTATCGACATCAGGTCCAGCCGGAGCAAGGCAAGGTCGGTAAGGTCGTCCTGCGTCAGCTTTTCGTCCTGCAGATGCGTGTGCACGCACCGCAGGCCGCGGAAACGGTCGGTGCCCGCACGCGAGCGGCCGATGTCCGGCATCTCAATGCTCTTGGCATTGCCGACCATCACGTATTCGACCTGTCCCTTGCGGTTCAGCAACACGCCGACCTGGCGTCCTGTCTCGTGCGAGATCTCGCACATCTGCCTCGCAAGTTCCTGGGAGACTATCTCGCTAGCAGGCACACGGCGTGTCGCAAGCCGCTCGATCCGCTTTAACTGGTTATGCTTCAGCCCTTTGGTAAAGCCGTGGATATTACTGATAAAATCCAACCTCCAAGTTCTTATTATAGCAAAAATAAACACCCTTTATCGCTGCCGCAAGCGTTTGCGTCGGCCGCGCGATTTCGTCATAATTTTTCTAGAATGAGCACACACGCAACCCCTAACGCCAGCTACAGCCTCACACTGCGCGTAAAGATCCACAATAAGCCCGGAAAGCTCGGCGAGATCACCACTGCGATCGGCCGGGCCGGCGGCGATATCGAAGGCATCGACATCGTCAGCGTCGGAAAGGACTTCCTGATTCGCGACATAACCGTAAATGCCGCATCCGAGACGCATGACAAAGAGATCATCGATTCGGTATCGATGATAGACGGTGTCGACGTCGTGAACGTCAGCGACCGTACTTTTCTTATGCATCTGGGCGGTAAGATCGAGATGGTCTCAAAAGTTCCGCTGAAGACACGCTCGGACCTTTCGATGGCATACACGCCCGGCGTTGCCCGCGTCTGCGAAGCTATCCATCAGGATCCGGAAAAGGCTTTTAACCTTACCATCAAGAAGAACACCGTCGCCGTGGTTTCCGACGGTACCGCCGTTCTCGGCCTCGGCGACATCGGGCCGGCCGCGGCGATGCCCGTAATGGAAGGCAAGGCCCAGCTCTTTAAAGAGTTTGGCGGCGTCGATGCGTTTCCGATATGCCTTAACACCAAAGACCCGCACGAGATCGTCCAGACGATCAAGAACATTGCAGTCGCCTTCGGCGGCATCAATCTCGAAGACATCTCTGCCCCGCGTTGCTTCGAGATCGAAGAGCGGCTTAAGGAAGAGCTCGACATTCCGGTGTTCCATGACGACCAGCACGGCACGGCCGTCGTCGTTCTCGCTGCCCTGATCAACGCACTCAAGATCGTCGATAAGAAGATGGAAGACATCAAGGTCGTCGTCAACGGCATCGGCGCCGCCGGCGTCGCGTGTTCTAAGATCGTGATGGCCGCGGGCGTGAAAAATATCGTCGGCTGCGACACAAGCGGTGCGATCTACAAGGGCCGCAAGGAACACATGAACTGGGTCAAGGATTGGTACGCCCGTAATACCAACCCCCACAAGGAAAAAGGCACCATCCACGACGTGATAAAGGGCGCCGATGTCTTCTTCGGGCTTTCGGCACCGGGCGTGATAACCGAGGCCGACCTCAAGAACATGGCCAAGGACCCGATCGTTTTCGCGATGGCGAACCCGATCCCGGAGATCATGCCCGAAGACGCGGTCGAACACGTCGCCGTTATGGCGACCGGGCGCTCGGATTATCCCAACCAGATCAACAACGTGCTCTGCTTCCCCGGTATATTCCGCGGAGCTTTGAACTGCCGTGCATCCCGTATCAACGAGGCGATGAAACTCGCGGCCGCCAACGCGATCGCCGGCATTATCGGTGACGACGAGCTGCATCCGGATTACATAATTCCGTCCGTATTCGACCGCCGCGTTGGCGAAGCAGTCGCCGCTGAGGTCGAAGAAGCAGCATATGCATCCGGCGTCGCCCGCCGCTCCCGCGCAACAAGCGAAACCT
>JAUCQE010000146.1 GCA_030372865.1 Pyrinomonadaceae bacterium | reverse complement strand
CGCCGCGTCGTGTTCATGAACCAACGCGACAACGCCGAATTCGGGCGTGAGGACGCCCAAAAACTCGAAATCACCAGCTATTGGGTCGACCGCGAGCGGCATGTAAAGGGCTTTACGATAGTGAAATACGCGATCCCCGCGGGCTGCACCGCCGCCTATTTCCCCGAGGCAAACCCGCTCGTCCCGCTCGGCAGCCACGCCCGCCGCAGCTTTACCCCGACCTCAAAATGCATTGTCGTTTCGGTGGAGAAAAGTAAAGAAAATTAGCCACGAATTTGCACGAATTTCACTAATTGCTTTTGGGGTATATACCGGGTCTGCCAGGGTATAACGAGCTCGGCAGTTTCGGGAAAATAATTAGTGCCAATTCGTGTTAATTCGTGGCTAACCTCGTAGCGTTCGTGTCATCTAAACCTCTTGTGGCAAAATAAAGGCAATGGATCTCGTTTTGGACAAGTTTCACGAAGAGTGCGGCATCTTCGGCATTTACGGCCATTCTGAGGCGTCGACGCTCACGCAGCTCGGGCTTTTTGCGTTGCAGCACCGCGGGCAGGAGGCCTGCGGCATCGTGTCGTCGGACGGCGAAAACCTTCACCAATATCGTTCGCAGGGCCTGATCGCGGATGTGCTCACCGAAGACGTGCTGACCGCTCTCAAAGGCTCGGCCGCCATCGGCCACACGCGTTATTCCACCGCCGGCCGCAACACCATCAAAGAGGTCCAGCCCTTCTCCGTCACGTGCCAGCACGGGCAGATCGCCGTCTGCCACAACGGGAACCTGCCGTTCGCCGAGGCACGCCGCCGCGAGCTAGAAAAAGACGGAGCGATCTTCTCCTCGACGTCGGACACCGAGACCATCCTCCACGGCATCGCCCGGACGCCCGCCGCCGACGCCATCGAAGCCGTCAGGAAGGTTTTGAACGAGACCGAAGGCGCGTTCTCGCTCTTGTTCCTGACGCCCGATGCTCTCGTCGCCGTCCGCGACCCGCGGGGCTTCCGGCCGCTCGTGCTCGGCAAGTTGAAAGACGCCTGGTGCGTCGCGTCCGAGACCTGTGCGTTCGACCTCATCGACGCCGAATACATCCGCGAGGTAGAGCCCGGCGAGATGCTTATCATCGACGCCGCGGGCCTCCATTCGTCAAAGCCGTTCACGCCAAAGCCGCGTTCGGTCTGTACCTTCGAGCACGTCTATTTCTCGCGTCCCGATTCGATCATCTACGGCCGCTCGGTCAACGAATCGCGTCACAAGATGGGCAAGCAGCTCGCGATCGAACAGCCCGCGGAGGCCGACCTCATCGTGCCGGTCCCCGATTCCGGCGTCGCCGCCGCTATCGGCTATGCACGCGAATCCGGCATCAACTATCGGCAGGCCATCATCCGCAACCACTATGTCGGCCGCACGTTCATCGAGCCGTCGCAGTCGATCCGCTCGTTCGGTGTGCGTTTGAAACTCAACCCAGTCAAAGACCTCATCAACGGCCGCCGCATCGTGCTGGTCGATGATTCCATCGTCCGCGGCACTACGTCGAAAAAGATCGTCCAGATGGTCCGCGAGGCCGGCGCCACAGAGGTCCACATGCGCATCTCGTGCCCGCCGACCATCTCGCCCTGCTATTACGGCGTCGATACCCCGAGCAAGGC
>JAUCQE010000145.1 GCA_030372865.1 Pyrinomonadaceae bacterium | reverse complement strand
GGTCTATGCCGCGGACGATGCGAAAGAGAAGTTCGTAAGGGACTTCGTTAACGCATGGGTCAAGGTCATGGATCTCGACCGCTTTTGACCTAGATGTTTTTTACACATCGAACGCCCCGGCGAGCTTAGCGTTCGCCGGGGCGTTTGAATTACGACACTTTGTCAGAGACCGCTTGAACGTTGCGTGTTGGCCCGCCTGTTACCACAGGCGGTTCTGACAAAGCTCGTGCTGACGCGGGCAAGCAGGGATGCTTGCCCTCCAGTCGGGACTCGTCACTCGACACTTGCCACCTGCTCGGACGGAACGGTCTTTTCCATGCGAACCTTTAGGATGCGGCGTTTGGCGGTCTTTTCGATGCGGAAGACGTGGCCGTTGAACGGGACGGCGTCGCCTTCGTTCAGTATCTGGCCGGATTCGGACATCAGGAAGCCGGCGATAGTCGTGTAGCTTTCCGAGATCGGCAGGTTCATCGCGAGGCGGCGATTCAGGTCGCGGACGGCGAGCCCGCCTTCGAGCATGAAACTTCCGTCTGCCTGGTCGCGGATCTGCTCGTTGACCTCTTCGTCGTGCTCGTCCGAGATCTCGCCGACGATCTCTTCGAGCAGGTCCTCGAGCGTGATGATGCCCTCGATGCCGCCGTGTTCATCAACGACGAAACCGAAGTGGAACTTTTCCTGCTGCATCTGCTTGAGCACGTCCTCAAGCCTTGCGGTATCAACGACATAGACCGGCTTCTGCAGGATGCGTTCAAGGCGGAAGGTCTTGGGCCGCATCAGATAGGCCAAAATGTCCTTGCTGTGGATGACCCCGCGCATGTCATCGAGCGATTCGCCGTAAACGGGAATACGCGAATAGCCGTGCTGGCGAAACGCGCGTGCGATCTGCTCGAGCGTGCAGTTTGCCGAGATCGCGACGACTTCCGTCCTCGGCACCATCGCTTCTTTTACGGTCGTCTCCGAAAACTCGAAGACCTGGTTGATCAGACGCCGCTCTTCTTCATTAAGCAGGCCCTTTTCCTGCGTGGCGTTGATCAACGCCCGGATCTCGTCCTCCGAATAGCTTGAGCCGTGCTCGCCGGTCGATTGGAGCCCGAACAATCGGGCCGTCTTGGTAC
>JAUCQE010000144.1 GCA_030372865.1 Pyrinomonadaceae bacterium | reverse complement strand
CCCATTTCCCACGCTTTTTTTCAAAACCGGCACGGTAATCGAGCGGGCTGCGGACGAAATCTTTGTACACAAAACCCTTTTGCCCGCCGAGAGTTTCGACGTAAAACCATTCGACCTCGGTTTCCATATCGCCGGGCTTTTCGCGGACAGACTTGTCCCAGTCGACTTTCACGACATTGTAGGAAAGCCGCGTGATGACCTTACCGTCCTTCGAGCCGGTCTCGCGGAGGTTTACGTCGCTGCCGAAAATGGCGTGGTTTTCGAACTCATCGTCCCCGCTGCCCCAGTTCGTATAGGTATACGGGGCGGCGAACGAGTTCATCTTATTGCGGCCCTCGCCCGTGAACGCCCCGCCGTTCTTGATGACGAGCAGGAACTTTGACCAAAACTCGGAATCCTTGCTCTCCGGATTCCAATATTTCTTGAAAGCGGCGGCGCCGTTCTCGATGCCGAACGAGATCTCGATCTTGGGGTCGATGATCGAGTAAATAAACTTCGCGTCGCGGCGTTCGGCGGCGGCGATCAGCTGTTTGCGAAAGGCGAGGAACGAAGCGTCCTTCGCCGCCTCGTCAACCGGCTTTACAAAACGCTCCTGCCCCGACGCGGCAACGGCAAGAACGAGCGTTAATAAGAACAAAGTTACTTTCTTCATGGGATCGGATTTAACTGATTCGAAATAACTAATAACTGATAACGAATAACTAATAACCGCTCACTGCTTACGGCTCACCGCTTACCGCTCACCGCTCACTCCTCACCGCTTACTTCCTCACCGGTCCATTGCGACTTTTTCGAGTGCGGGATATCGAACTGGTCGAGAATGCGGAAGCAGAGATGTTCGACGAGTTCGTCGATACTCTTAGGACGGTGGTAGAAGCCCGGACTTGCGGGCAAGATTCGGGCTCCGGCGTGCGAGAGCCGGAGCATGTTCTCGAGATGGATCGCATTGAGCGGCGTTTCGCGCGGCACAATGACGAGCTTTCTTCCCTCTTTCAGGCAGACGTCGGCGGCGCGGTGAATAAGGTTCGTGCCGGCTCCGCTGGCGATCGCGCCGAGCGTGCCCATCGAACACGGGACGATGATCATGCCCGCTTGTTTGTTCGAGCCGGACGACGGCTTTGCAGCCAGGTTGTCGAGCCGCCAATACCTGATCAGCTTTGACGCGGGGTCGAGCCCGAGCCATTCGTTGAGCCGTGCGGGAGTCGGGTCTTTCAGGTTCACGCCCGTTTCGACCTGCGCGACCGTGGCGGCGGTGCCGCTCATTATCAGGTTGATGGTCTCGACAACGCCGCTTTCTGCCAAAAGCTGCAGCGTGCGGTGGGCATAGATCGTTCCGGAGGCTCCGGTGATGGCGACGGTGATTTCCACATAAGGGTAAAAAGAAGTTTAGCCTTTGCTGTAAATAATATAAAGAGTTGTGTTCGGCAGTGATACAAAATCGGTTGTTGCCTCGCGTTAAAGGTTGATCGGTAACGGCGGGGCCACGATCCGCATTATCGAAAGGGGCCTTGCCGCTGCCGGCACCAACAGCGAGTGATGAGAATCGAACATGAACTGCCTGGAATGCACATTATGCAAGTTTGCCATGAACGTGGTCAGCAATGACCTGGTCGCGGCGGCCTTGATAAAGCTTTCATCCGTTTATAAATACGCAGGCATGTTGATGTGATCTTCTTCATCTCCTAGTCCTCCTCAAGGCGGGAACGGTTTCCCGCCTTTTTTCTGCGCTCTGCTCGCGGCTCGCGGCTTACAGCTCACTGTTTTGTTTGGTAATCTATCCGTTCTTATCATGAACATCGCGGATATTCAGCAGATACTTGAACAATTCAGGGCGGGCGAGCTTGACGATGCGGCGGCGGCCGAGCGGATCAAGCATCTTTCTTTCGAGGACATCGGTTTTGCACGCGTCGACCACGCACGGGCGGCGAGACAGGGCTTTCCGGAGGTTATCTTTGGGCTGGGGAAAACGCCGGAGCAGATAGCAGGTGTTTTCGAAAAGCTGATCGAGCGTGCCCCGAACGTGCTCATCACCCGGGCGACGCCGGAAGTTTACGGCGTCATCCGCAATATCCACACCGAGGCCGAATGGCACGAATCGGCCCGCCTGATCCGCGTTTTCCGCGATAAGACCGACCTTGGCACTGGCGAGATAACCGTCTGCACGGCCGGGACGAGCGACATTCCCGTCGCCGAAGAGGCAGCTCTTACTGCTGAGACAATGGGCAACCGCGTCCAGCGGATATGGGACGCAGGTGTCGCGGGCGTTCACCGCATTCTGGCGGAACGCGAGCGTCTGCAGAATTCGCGTGTTGTAATTGTGTGTGCCGGAATGGAAGGCGCGCTTCCCTCGGTCGTCGGCGGGCTTGTCTCGGTGCCCGTGATCGCGGTTCCGACCTCTATCGGCTACGGAGCGTCGTTCGGCGGCGTGACGGCGTTGCTCGGGATGCTTAATTCCTGCTCGTCAAATGTTACGGTCGTCAACATCGACAATGGCTTCGGTGCGGGATTTACGGCGAGCTTAATCAACCGGAAAACCACCTCATAGCTGAAGGCGTAACCTGTCGGCGGTCAAATTTGAATCTCTCGGCGGTCGCTCACCGGCCGTCCCAAATCTTTTCAGGAGTTACTTTTCGATGAAGCTCACAGCCGTCTTTTTCTCCCTACTCTTTTTGTGTGCGTCCGCAGCGGCGCAGGCCGTGCCGGATTATTCGGGCGAATGGGTGCTCGACGCGGAGCGTTCCGATTTCGGAGGGACGAGCCTTGTTATGCGGACAATGAAGGTCACACAGTCCGCAACGGATTTCCGCGTCGATCGCGTTGAGACGTTCAGGAACGCGGCGGGCAAGGAACAGGTTCTGCCGTATTCTTCTAGTCTGCGATTCGGACAGGTTACGAAAGTGACGATCCCCGGGCAGCCGACACCGTTCGAGGTTGGTATTCGACGCGATAATTCCGCCGGGCTCGATCGCCTGATTATCGTCGCGATGATCGGCCTGCGGACCGTGTCCGAGGAGTACTGGTCTCTTTTTTCTGATGGAAAGGAGCTGTTCATCACGGAGGTGGCGCCCGAGGCTCGGGTGCGCCGCAACCTTTACTTTTATCGCAAAGGCGGTTCGCCCAAGCTGATCACTCCGCCGATCGGAGGCACCTGGGTTCTTGATACCGCTCGTTCCACGCGGCCGGCCGGCAAGAAGATGTATCGCTCAATGCAAATGCAGATCGTCTTTAACTGGCAGCGGTTCGCCTTTCGTCAGGATGTAGTTTTCGATCCGGCGGGCCCGGCCGAATTCAAGTCTCCTTTAACCGTCGATATTCCCCTCGGCGGAAAAGTTGAACAAATAGAGGGCGGAGAACGCAGACTGAGCGTTGGCCTGCCCGGCGACAAAGTGTACTTCAATGTAATAGATACCGCGCCGCCGGATACTTACGAAAGCACAACGTTCGAACTCGAGTCAGGCGGTAATGTACTCAAGTTGAGCCGCGGCGTTATCGGCGGGAAGCCTTTTGAGGTGCTTTACTTTACCCGAAAGAAATAGATGCACTGGACGTCCGAAGAATTTTCTCCCACTTTTGAAGCAATGCGTGCTAGCATCTGACATAACGGCAAGCGACCGGCCGCGTGTGAGTGCCATATGCTTCTGAAAAAGACCTTCCCACTCCGCAGTTTTCTTTTCCTGCTTTTGGTTTCCGGTATAGCTTATTCCCAAACGCCAAGGGTGTTTCAGGAGCCGTTCGTTCTGAGATCGCTCGGCAAGGTCCATGCGGCGCAGATAACGTATTCGGCCGTTTACGGGAACGGCCAGTTTGCCCCGACGCTTGAAGCGTTGAGAAACGTCGAGATGATCGACGCGGCTCTCGCCTCGGGAGCGAAGTACGGTTACGTTTATGCGTACACGAACATTCCTGCGACGCCGACGTCACCAGCGGATTTCCGTCTGGCGGCAACGCCCCGGCTATACAGAAAAACGGGCCTCAATTCGTATCTTATCGACGCTTCGGGCGTGGTCCGCGGCGGCGACCTTGGCGGAAGGCCTGCGACGGCGAGCGATCCGGTTCTGAATATCGACCTCTGCACGAACGGCGGCATTCCGCAGAACGAACATTGCACGGTAGCAA
>JAUCQE010000143.1 GCA_030372865.1 Pyrinomonadaceae bacterium | reverse complement strand
CCTGCGTGAAAGCCTCGCGGATGGAAACTTTATCAAGCTTACGCTAGGCAATTATAAGGGCAGCGACGAGCATCTGCAAAAAATCCAAGTCCGCATCGTTGAAACCAAGAAGGGCTCGCGGCTTTTTGTCCAGTTCAAATACGAGACGAGGGATGTCGTCCGCAACTACGATTTCGAGAGCGGCATCGAAATGGTGGCAAAACAGCTTGTGTCCGGCTTTCACAGCGGGCATCTATTTACGACCGGGCACGATTATCAGCTTGATATCGGCAAGCGGAATTCCAGGCTGAACATCGGCAAGCCTTCGATAAAGACAAAGCCGTCGGCGGCCCACGACCGCGAGAAGAAATACACCGTCGACCCGAATGCCTACTATCTTCACCTGCTCGGCATCACGACCGACAGCGGTCAGGTGCGGGCACCTCAGCAGGATAAATGGAAGCAGATAAACAAGTTCGTTGAGGTCTTGGCAGGACTTTACGCCCGATCGGACCTGAAGGAAAAACGATCGCTGAGGATCGTTGACATGGGCTCGGGCAAGGGCTATCTGACCTTTGCGGCGTACGATCATTTCGCGAATACGCTCGGGCTGACCGTTTCGATGACCGGCGTCGACATCAAGCGGGAACAGGTAGCTTTTTGCGACGAAGTCGCCCGGACAGGCGGTTTCGACGGGCTTGAATTTGTCGAAGGAACCATCGACGGTTACGACCCGGGCGAGGTCGATATCCTGATCGCCCTGCACGCGTGCGATACGGCGAGCGACGACGCGATCTTTAAGGGTATCTCTTCGCACGCTTCGATAATCGTCGCCGCTCCGTGCTGCCACCGCGAGGTGCGGGCACAGATGTCGACCCCGCCAATGCTCGCGGGCATTCTGCGGCATCCCGTAATGCTCGACCGGACAGCGGAAATACTGACGGATGGTCTGCGGTCGATGCTGCTGGAAACAAGCGGTTATTCGACGCGGATGTTCGAATTCGTCTCGACCGAGCACACGCCGAAGAACAATATGATCGTCGCCGTCCGATCTCGGCCGTCAGGACGCGAAAAGGACATTGCAGCACAGATATCCACGCTAAAGGCCGAATACGGCATCGGCCACCAGCGACTCGCGGACAGGCTTTACGGGCAAGAGTGAGGCCCGCAGAACCTTGACCAAACCGTGGTTTTGTTTTATCATTAGGGTTTGTCTCAAAAGTAGATTTGGAGACCTATTGCAATGAAACAAGAAATTCATCCGAAATACGAGGAAATGACCGTCAGCTGTGCCTGCGGCCATTCGTTCAAGACCCGTTCGACGCTCGGCGAGGAGCTGCACATCGAAATTTGCTCGGAGTGCCACCCGTTCTTCACCGGTAAGCAGAAACTGGTCGACACGGCCGGTCGCGTTGACCGCTTTAACCGCCGTTACGCTCGCGGAGCACAGGCGACCAAATAGTTGCCGGACCGATCGTGAGAGCGATAACGAACCAGTATTAGCTGAAACAACCTGTTGCCGACGCTTTTCGCGCCGAACGTTTTGCTTTTGATAAAAGCATCACCCGAGGCGGAAAATCGTCGGCAATAGTCGTTTTTAGCCTTATTCGCGGCGAGCGAACGCCGAACATCCAATTCCAGCGGAAAGTTATCTAATTCGAGGTATGATGCAAAAGAGATCATTCAGACTTCAGCGTTCTCTGCACACCGTTTTTGCCATGGAACGCGACCTTATCGTCGGCGGCCAGGCGGTGATGGAAGGGGTTATGATGCGGACGCCCTCTGCTTACGCGATCGCATGCCGCAAGTCGGACGGGTCGATCGTCACGACCGCCGAAAAGCTGCCGAAGTGGAGCGACAAGTACAAGTGGCTCAATATTCCAGTTCTCCGCGGCGGAGCGACGCTTGTGCAGACGATGGCCCTCGGCGTGAAGGCACTGAATTTCTCTGCCCAGGTCTACGAAGACGACCTTGCGGCACAGAAGGAACTGACGAA
>JAUCQE010000142.1 GCA_030372865.1 Pyrinomonadaceae bacterium | reverse complement strand
ACATAAATGAGAGCATTTATCAACAATCTGCTTTTCGGTAAAGACAGCAAGGTCAGCGGTGCGATAGCCGTTACCATCGTGGCATTCATCGCACTCGGCTGTGCCTGCGGCGACCTTGCAAAGCTTGCCGAAGAAGGCAACACATCCTCATCGAATTCTTCGCGAACGGCGTCTAACAACGATCCCTTCGGCGATAACGACACTACGTCATCGAGTGACGACAGCGAACTGCCGAGCGACAGCGAGATCAAGGCACTCGTCGCTACGCTGACCGCAGATTTTGCACGGGCGATCCAGACCGGCGACTTCACCGACCTGTACGAAGACGCCTCGATGGATTTCAAGTCCACGTATTCGCAGTCGGAGATGGAGGACGTATTCAAGACCTTCATCGACAACAAGCGGGTCGTTACGCCGATATTGTCGAAGGCGATGAACATGGAGCCTGAGTTCGCCGGCAAGCCTTACATTCGTACAGAAAAGGGCCTGACGATCCTTGTCGCCAACGGCAAGTTCCCGACGAAGCCCGTGCCGACTAATTTCGAATATGATTTCGTCAAACGCAACGGCGAATGGCAGATGCTGAAGCTGATCGTCAAGATCCAGTAGGGCCAATAACCGCATTACGAATCGCAAAGGGTGCCTCAACGGGCACCTTTTGTTTTTTGCCCGCCTGAAAGCTATAATTTTCGTTTCGACCGCATACAAACTTATGAAAATACATGAGTATCAGGGCAAGGCCCTTTTGAAGGAATACGGTGTGCCGGTGCCTCGCGGCATTGTTGCTCGCACGCCTGAAGAAGCGGAAGCTGCCGCTCGCGAGCTCGGTACCGACGTCGTTGTCGTAAAGGCACAGATCCACGCCGGAGGCCGCGGCAAAGGCGGCGGCGTTAAGCTTGCCAAGTCGCCTGAGGAAGCGAAGCAGATCGCCTCCGAGATGCTCGGCATGATGCTCGTCACGCACCAGACCGGCCCCGAAGGCCGTGAGGTCAAGACGCTTCTCGTCGAAGAAGGCTTGCCGATCGACAAGGAATTTTACCTCGGCATCACGCTCGATCGCGTAACCGGCCGCAACACCTTCATGGCGTCGTCTGCCGGCGGGATGGACATCGAAAAGGTCGCCGAAGAAACTCCCGAGCTGATACTCAAAGAGACGATCGACCCGTCGGTCGGGCTTCGTCCTTTCCAGGCACGCAAGCTCGCCTTCGGGCTCGGCATTCCGAGCGATCTCGTCAACCAGGCTGCGAAGTTCATGCTCTCGCTCTACGATGCTTACGAGAAGATGGATGCATCGATCGTCGAGATCAACCCGTTCCTGCTGACGAAAGACAATCGCCTGATCGCTCTCGACGCAAAGATCAACTTCGACGACAACGCTCTATATCGTCACAAAGAATTCGCCGAGCTCCGCGACCTGAACGAAGAGGAGCCTCTTGAGATCGAGGCTTCGAAGTTCGACCTCAACTACATCAAGCTCGACGGCAACATCGGCTGTATGGTCAACGGTGCCGGCCTTGCGATGGCGACGATGGACATCATCAAGCTCCACGGCGGTGAGCCCGCGAACTTCCTTGATGTCGGCGGCGGTGCTTCGCAGGAGCGTGTCGAGAATGCGTTCCGCATCCTGCTTGCCGACCCGAACGTAAAGGCTGTTCTGATCAACATATTCGGCGGAATCGTCCGCTGCGATATGGTCGCCAACGGCGTTGTAGCCGCTGCAAAGAACCTCGGCGTCACCATCCCGATCGTTGCCCGCCTTGAAGGCACCAACGTCGAAGAAGGCCGCCGTGTCCTCGCCGAATCAGGCATCGGCATCATCCCCGCCACCGGCATGAGCGACGCCGCAGAGAAGGTCGTCACCGCAGCAGGGGCGAATTAGCGAAAGTGAGAAAGTGGGAAAATGAGAAGGTGGGTTCGCCCGCCTTCTTTTCTTTTTGGTACGCCGTAAAAGCAACCAAATGAAACGCCTGCCTCATCTCTCAGGGTAGAAATAAACCATCCTGATCTAATAAAGGAAAACTAAACAATGAGAAAGGTGTATCTTCTCCTCGCGGTATTCGTGTGCCTGCACACAGCCTCTGCTCAGGCGGTTCGGAATTCGAGGGTGTCCGCAGCGGCTCCAAAGGCACCGGCTTCGGTGAACTCCCATCTTCCTATCCGCCGAGTTATTTTGTATTCGAATGGTGTGGCGTATATCGAACGTCGCGGCATCGTCTCCGGCAATGCCCAGATCGATCTTTCGTTCAAACAATCGCAGGTCGATGACGTTCTGAAATCGATGGTCGTACTCGACCTCGGGCAAGGCCGCATCGGTGCGGTTTCTTACAATTCCTCGCAGCCTGCGTCAGCACGCACCGCCGAGATCCCGTTCAGCATCGACGCCACTTCGCAGGAGTCCACGTCCGGTCCCGGGGGCCTTGCCGGAGTGCTTTCGCAGCTGCAGGGTGCGGTCGTTGCCGTCACGTCTTCGAAGGGAACAGCTACCGGTTCGATCCTGACCGTCGAGAAGCGTAACCCCGTCAAGAAAGAGAAGGAAGACGCCGCAACGCTGCCTTTTTCTCACACGCTCGTCATCTCGTCCGAGACCGGCGAGATAATGTCTTTCGACCTCGCCGACGTCCGCTCCGTACGCCTGCTTGAGGACGGCACACGGCGTGACATTACCGAGTTCGCAAATGCCACCGCTTCGACACGCCGTCGGGATGCAAAGACCATCAGCGTCACGAGCACCGGCACCGGCCAGCGAGAGATGGTCGTCAGCTATACGGTTGCCGCTCCCATCTGGAAGACGACCTACCGCGTCGTGCTCGGCGATGACGGCAAGCCGTTCTTTCAGGGTTGGGCCATCATCGACAACGTCAGCGAAGAGAACTGGGAGAACGTACAGCTCTCGCTCGTTTCCGGGTCGCCCGTTTCCTTTATCCAAAACCTGCAAAAGCCGCTCTACCGCTATCGCCCGGTGATACCAATTCCCGAAGACCTCAACCTCCGTCCGCAGATCTACGATCCCGAAAGCGGTGACGGAGTTGGTTATGGTTCCGGCGATGGAAGCGGCACCGGGTATGGTGTCGGTGGCGGCACAGGCTCAGGCATGGCTCCGCCGCCTCCACCGGTGAAGCCAATGTTCGAGTCCGCCAACAGCAATTTCATGGTTTCCTCCGGCCTTGTCGGCACGAGCGTTAGCGATGCCATCGTGAATGAGCAGTCCGGCGTCGAGACCGCTGCCCGAGGTGAAGAGATCGGCGACCTTTTCGAGTACCGCATCGAACAGCCGATCACCGTCGCACGCAGCAGTTCGGCATTGATCCCGATCATCCAAACCAAAATGGAAGGCGAACGCGTTTCGATCTTCCGTGCCGAATCGCAGGATAGCAGCACCACTGAAGATGATGACGACGACGAAGCTGAAGCCGTAAGGCGTGCGAACCCGCGTCCGATGAGCGGGATGCTGCTAAAGAACGTCACGCCGCTTACGTTCGAAGGCGGTTCGATGACCATCCTTGACCGCGATGCCTACGCAGGTGAGGCATTGATGGAACGGCTCAAGGCAAAGGAGCAGCGACTTATCTCGTTTGCTCTCGACCTCGCCACGCTGGTCCGTGTCGAGCAGAAAGAAGAGCGTGAGCCTGCCCGGATGGTCAAGGTCGTCAACGGCGTGTTCGAGGTCCACTATTTCAAGACCGACAAACGCATCTACCGCCTCACCAATCAATCCGACAGGCAAAAGGTCGTCTATGTCGAGCATCCCGTCCGGCAAAACTGGACGCTCTCCGACAGCTACGCAAAGCCCGATTACACGACCGCACGCTTCTACCGCTTCCGCGTCGAGCTTCAGCCGTTCGAGACGAAAGAGGTGACCGTCGGCGAGAATCTCGGAATGATGGACCGCTACAGCCTTTCCGCCCTTTCGCCAAAGGACCTTGAGGTCTTCGTTGCCGGCCGTTCGATCGATGAGCCGACACGCATCCGGCTTGCACGGCTTATCAGCCTGCGGATGCATATAAACCAGCTCAACGAAAAGCTCGTGCAGCTTGATAAAGAGGTCGCAGCGATCACCGAAGACCAGAGCCGTTTTCGCGAGAACATCGAGGCACTGACCAAGACCGCCGAGGCAAAGCAGCTCATCGCCCGCTACATCGCAAAGGCCAACGAGCAGGAATCGCGGCTGGAACAGATCGAACAGGAACGGCGAACGCTCCGCTCAGACAAGGAACGCCTCGAACAGGAACTCGCGACAGAGATCAAGAACTTCGAGGTCAAATAGCTCGCAGCTTGGAATATGCAGAACATTCCTGAGCGTTATCACAGGCAGGTGTATCGAAACCGTACAAGCGGATGTCTGGAAGCTGTTTCCAGATTCAACTGACAACCGACAACTGACAACCGACAACCGCCTTCACATCGGGAAAATGTGAAATTCACACAGATTCACATCCTGAAATGTTGTGAATGCTGCCAACCTGATACCGTTTTTTGACCGGCTGAACCGCAGGGGCTAACATTGAGGTTCGGGTTATAAAATGGAAATGCTTTCTACACTCAATCCGCAGCAGGTCGAGGCGGTAAAGACGACCGATGGGCCGCTGCTGGTGCTTGCGGGTGCGGGTTCGGGAAAGACACGCGTCATCACCGTCCGCATTGCCTATCTGATCAGGGAAAAGGGCGTAACGCCGCACAACATCCTCGCCGTGACCTTTACGAACAAGGCGGCCGGCGAAATGCGGCAGCGTGTCGAAGAACTGCTGAAAGGCGAGCGGCTGAACTCGTTTCCCCTGATCTCGACGTTCCACAGCCTCTGCGTGCGGATACTTCGTCAGGACATCGAGGCACTCGGGCAGGGATATACGAAGTCGTTCACGATCTATGATACGGACGACTCGCAAAAGGTTATCAAGGCGTGCATCAAGGACCTCGGGCTCGACGAGAAACAGGTCGTGCCGCGTGTCGTAAGGGCAGCCATAAGTGCAGCCAAGAACCGCGGCGAGGACGTAGAGCTATTTGCTTCAAGGATCGAGCACACAGACGAGAAAAGAGCGGCGACCGCACGTGTCTTCAAGATGTACGAAGACCGCCTGAAGGTCGCGAACGCACTGGACTTCGACGATCTTTTGATCAAGACCGTCAGCCTGCTAAGGCGTTCGCCCGAGGTGCGTGAAAAGTACAACGAGCGGTACAAGTACATCCTCGTCGATGAATATCAGGACACGAACCCGCTGCAGCCCTCGCTGGTGAAATACCTGACCGAAAAACAGCAGAACATCTGCGTGGTCGGCGACGATGCCCAGAGCATCTACGGCTTTCGGCAGGCGGACATCCGCAACATACTCGATTTCGAAGAGCATTTCCCGGATGCAAAGGTCATCCTGCTGGAACAGAACTACCGCTCGACGCAGACGATCCTCGACGTCGCACACGCGATAATCGAGAACAACGTAAACCAGAAGAAGAAGCGGCTCTGGACATCGAACCCGGGCGGCGAACGGATCTTCTATTTTCAGGCTACCGATGCCGACGGCGAAGCACGCTTCGTAGCGGGCAAGATCGAGGAGCACAGACGCCGAAACCCGAACGACAAGGTCGCCGTGCTTTACCGCACGAACGCACAGTCACGCGTGTTCGAGGAATCGCTAAGACGCAACCGCATCTCGTACAACATCGTCGGCGGATTCTCGTTCTACGAGCGTGCGGAAGTAAAGGACATAATCGCTTACCTGAAGCTCGCACTGAACCCGGCCTGTCTCTTATACACATCTGACGCTGCCGACGAGTTCCGAACGGTGTAGATCTCGG
>JAUCQE010000141.1 GCA_030372865.1 Pyrinomonadaceae bacterium | reverse complement strand
GGCAGGCGACGTTCCCGTCCCTGCGGATTACGACGGCGACGGCCGCTCGGACTTCGCCATCTACCGGCCGGGTGCAAACAACACGCAGAGCTATTTTTGGATAAAGAAGAGCAGCGGCGGGCACTATGCGGTCCCGTTCGGACTCGGTAACGATAAGCCCGTGACGGCGGACTTCGACGGTGACCGCCGGGCAGACATCAGTGTTTTCCGCCCGTCCGAGGGCAAGTTCTACTCGATCCGTTCTAAGGACGGCTCGCTGCACGTGATGCAGTGGGGCATCTCGACCGATACGCCGTTCGCTGCAGATTACGACGGCGACGGCCTTGCCGATATCGGCGTTTACCGTTCATCGGACCGCTCGTGGTGGATCGCGACCAGCAGCACGGGTTACGGCGCGTATATCTACAAAAAGTTCGGCCTTCTCAACCCCGACGTCCAGCCAGCGGATTTCAACGGCGACGGCTTCGCGGACATCGGCTATTTCAGGAACGGGCTTTGGGCCTATCTCCGCAGCGATACGGGCTCCGAGGTCTCGGATGTTTACGGCCTCACCGGAGACATGCCGCTGGCAGGAAACTAACACGCACGATCACTAGAGAAACATTACAGGAGCCCGTAAGGCGGGCTCCTAAGGACAAGTATTTCTTACGAACAGAGAAACCATACAGGAGTAATCATGAAAACAGCTCTCATCTACTTTCTTATCATCTTTTCGGCAGTCGCGATCAACGCGCAGACGACGTCATTCACGTACCAGGGCAAGCTCAACGACGGCGCACTGCCGGCGAACGGGCAGTACCAATTGGAATTCAAGCTCTTTGACACGCCGCAGGTCGGCACCGGCACTCAGGTCGGCGGCATCGTCCAGACGGTGACGGTCAATGTCGTCAACGGCGTCTTTACGACGCAGCTCGATTTCGGACAGGCACCGTTTGCGGCAGGTTCGGAGCGTTTTCTCGAGATCTCGGTCCGCAGGAACGCGAACGAGACATATTCAACGCTCGAGCCGCGGCAGCCGATGACCAGCACGCCGTACGCGATCAAGGCAAAGAACGCGGAGGTCGCGGCAACCGCGGCCAACACGCAGC
>JAUCQE010000140.1 GCA_030372865.1 Pyrinomonadaceae bacterium | reverse complement strand
CGCTGTCTCGTGGGCTCGGAGATGTGTATAAGAGACAGGTCAACACCCTCGCGAAAAACTACGACCCAACGATCGCCCTGCTGGAAGAGATCTTGTTTGAGCCACGATGGGACGTGAAGGAATTCGAACTTGCGAAGCAAAATACGATAAGTGCGATCCGGCAGCAGGAGGCTAACCCAAACGCAGTCGCGGAGAACAAGTTTGCCGAGCTTCTATACGGCAAGGATGACATTCGGGCAAAGAATATCCTGGGGACCATCGACTCGGTCAACTCGATAACGATCGACGACTTGAAAGCATATTATGCAAAGTACGTCTCACCCTCCGTTTCCCGCATGCACCTCGTCGGAGCGATCGATAAAGCAAAAGTCACGAGTTCGCTCGCCAGTCTCAGCAAGAAATGGGCTGCAAAGCGGGTCGCGATTCCCAAGCTCCCTACGCCGACGGCCCCTGCAGAATCGAAGGTCTATTTTTACGACGTCCCGGATGCAAAGCAATCCGTGCTTCGATTCGGATATCCGGCACTTGCCGCAACCGATTCCGATTACTACCCGGCAGTAGTGATGAACTACATACTCGGCGGCGGCGGCTTCGCGTCCCAGCTAACGCAGCAGCTACGCGAGGGTAAGGGATATACCTACGGAATCAATTCGAGTTTTTCCGGAACGAACACCCCGGGGCCGTTCACCATCGGCAGCGGTGTTCGCACGAACGGCTCGAATCCGCACAACTCGTCAAGGAGATTCTGGATAACTATCCGAAGAATTATTCCGACGCCGACCTGGCGACCACAAAAGGGTTCCTCGTAAAGAGCAACGCGCGTGCGTTCGAAACCGCCTCGGCAAAGCTCAACATGCTTGAGAATATAAGCAAGTACGGCTGGAGTTACGATTACGTTAAGCAGCGTGAACAGATCGTCAAGAATATGACGGTCGAACGGATCAAAGCCCTTTCGACCAGATATCTCAATTCGGGCAGAATGGTGTGGCTCATTGTCGGCGACGCTAAAACGCAGCTGCCGAGGATGAAGGAACTTGGGTTCGGAGACCCGATCCTGCTCAACAAATAAGTATGAGGAACGCGGTTGTCGCTTGCTTACTGATCGTTATCGCTGCCGGCTCGGTACTTTCGCAGCGGCCCGCGAAGTCGTCGCTAAAGGAACAGGTTGCCGCCGAGTTTCTTCATGCATGGAATGGCTACAAGAAACATTGCTGTCTCTTATACACATCTGACGCTGCCGACGAGTTCCGAA
>JAUCQE010000139.1 GCA_030372865.1 Pyrinomonadaceae bacterium | reverse complement strand
CTGCTGCAGCACCGCGTAGCCCGCAATTCCGACGGGCACTGCCATTGCGATCATCGCGATTACGAACCGCCTGCTGCCTACCGCGGCGACGATAGCAAATCCCGATATCATCAACCCGAGCTGCGATGCACGCGTGCCCGAAAGCAGCATCGCCAGCGAGATGAGCCCAAAGCACGCGGCAAATATCACCATCTGTCGCCGAGCGATTCCGCGTTCCGTTTCTCTACGCCATGCGAGATACGCCGCGATCAACAGCCCAAGCACCAGCGAGCCGATAAGCTGCAGCACCTCGGAGTACGTCGTGAAATGGCCGTAAAACCCCTTCGCACGCCACTTGCGGCTCTTCTTCCAGCTTTCGATGCCGAGTGCCTCGGCCGCATTCGCGGAGTTGATTAGGTCCGCCCGCCTGACCGTTACCGTTTTATCCGCGTCGGGCCTGTGAAATGTGACCGCGGCGGTATCAGCCGAGCCGACCAGCGAAACCACTTCTTCCGGCGAGCCGACCCTTCGGCCGTTCACCTTCAATATCGTGTCGCCGTTCGTCATCCCCGCTTCTCCGAGCGGGCCGTCGGGTCGCACGCCGTGGATCTCTACACCGCGGCCGATAATGCGTTCGAGCGGCGTCCACACGACGTTCACCATCGCGGACGCGATCAGCACGAACGCCGCAAGACGCACCGCACGCAGCGACCTCAGGTTGTACACGGCAAAATAGAGGATCACGAAAAGCCCGACGCCGCGGAGCTTATCAAGCGAGATCGCGGGTTCATAAGAAAAGACCGCGCTCACCACCGACCACGCGACGAAAGCCCCGAGCGTCGCTTCGAGCCAGCCGAATCTCAAAACCGGCCGCGGCCGCAGGAACAGCCGCACCACCGTACACACCAACCCGAGCAGCCACGCGGTCTGCGTCGCCGCTATCGAATGCGGGGCTGCCGCCGCCATTAACAGCAGAAAAACGAACGCCGCCCGCTCAAGCAGGCGGGCGAGGCCTTCCGTTTCGATGCCGGCGATCGCGTCTAATTTCTCGGTGTATCGGGCCATATCCCTCGGCGCATGCAAAGGATAACCCTGCCGTGCATGCCTTGTCTATCGGCTCCGATTTTGTTTGAATTACAGTTCCGATGAGCGACAAAGAACTAACGACCGACCTCCACGTCACCGCCGAGATCAAGCTTTATTACGACCTCTTTGTGCCCGAAAATTCACCCGGTAACGCACCGCTCCTGATCTCCGTCCACGGCTACGGCGCGCACAAGCGGTACATGATGCGCGAGGCGAAGTTGGTCGCACCCGGCGATTTCGTCATCGCGTCGCTACAGGGGCCGCACCAGCATTTCCGGCCCGCAAAGGACGGCGGCTACCGCACCGGCTACGGCTGGCTGACCGACCAGCATTCCGAAGATTGGGTCGCGCTGCATCAGAAATTCGTGCTCGACGTCGTCGACCGCCTCACCGCCGACGGCACCGTCGACCCCGAACGCATTTACATGCTCGGTTTTTCGCAGGCGTGCGCGCTCAATTTCCGGTTTGCATTCACGCATCCCGATGTCCTCGCCGGAATCGTCGGCATCTGCGGCGGCATTCCGGGCGACCTTGAGACCAACCCGAATTACGGCACGTTCGACGCAAAGACCTTTTACCTATTCAGCGACGAGGACGAGTTCTACAAACCCGAACAGTTCGCCGCCTTCGACGCGAAACTCGCCGAACGCCTGCCGAACTACACCTCAATAAAATACGCCGCAAAACACGAAATAACCGACGAGATGCGCCAAGACATCAAAAACTTCTTGCACCCGCACTCGGTTTGACCGATACTTTCACCCGAGGTTTCCCATGTTGAAGAAGTATCTATTTGCATTTCTTTTGCTCGTCGTTATTCCGCCGTTTGCTCTCGCCCAAGATGCCGAACATGAGGGAATCCGCCTTTACAAGCAAGGAAACGCATCAATGGCCCAGGCGGTGCTCACCGCCGCTTTAAAGAACTCCCCGCACAAGTCGAACCCCGACATGTGGAATTACCTCGGCCTCGCGTGTCTTGAAAAGAAAGAATACAAGGATGCGATCAAAGCCTTTAATAAGGCGATCGATCTCAACAGGTCGAATTCCGATTATCTCGTCAATTTTGCGTACGCAAACTTGATGATCCGCGAAACCGACCGCGCACAGTCCGCGACAAAGGCGGCGATCAAGGTCAACCCGTCTAACCCCTCGGCGTATTACCTGAGCGGGATCGCTAATCTTTGGGAAAAGAAACTAGACGAAGCATCGAAAGATGCGGAAAAGGCCATCGAGGTCGATCCTGCATTTGTCCAGGGATATGTTTTGCACGCGGATGTTATCGTTGCCCGCCTCGGCCGGAAATTGGTAAAAGAGGACGACCAGACCGTCAGGGAGAATATTGACCTGCTTCGCCAAGCGCGCGACGTTCTCCGCACCGGAATGCTGAAGACGGCCGCGAGCCCCAACCGCAAATTGATCGAACGCGAGTCGGCGGCGATGGAAGCCTTTTACGATTACTTCTCTAAAGATCGGCCGAAGATCAGCGCGGTTCCTGAACCGGGTGTTACGCCGTTGAACATCATAAGGAAACGGCCTGCAAAATACACCGACCAAGCGAGGCGGGCAAATATACAGGGAGCAATTCGTGTCGCTATCTTGTTTGGAGCAAGCGGACGGATCGAGCACGTACTGATCCTTAAGGGGTTGGGTTACGGACTCGATCAGGAAGCGCTGGCGGCAGCAAACGGGATAGTCTTCGAGCCTGAAAAGAAAGACGGCAAGCCGGTTTCGGTGGTACGAATGCTCGAATACTCGTTCGCTATCTACTAACGCCCGAGCTCGAATTTCCTGATCTCGACCGTTGAGCCTGCCTGTTGGGGCAGGACGACGCGGGGTTCGGTGCCGCCATTGCCGTCATCGGCGTTTTCGATCCGCAAGTCTTCGGCCTCGATGGCGAGCAACGTCGACCGCGGGCCGTAGAGCACGAC
>JAUCQE010000138.1 GCA_030372865.1 Pyrinomonadaceae bacterium | reverse complement strand
GGAGCACCGTACGGGTTGTAGTTCTTCAGAAGGGCAAGGCCCATCATGAAGTTTGAGAACCACTTGCCGCGGTTGGTGTCGGTGATGTGCTGCATGTCCGTGACGAGGCCCTGAATGTTCAGGAACTGCGGGACCGGAGCCATCTCCTTCGTTTCCTTGTTGACCATCACCGCAGTGCCGACGCCGCAGTTCGGGTGGCAGCCGCAGCTGACCTGTCCCCATTCTGCCTCGGGCCCGTGGACGACGTCTGCGAAGTCCGCGAACGCACCCATCAAGGACAGCGGGAACCAGTCACGCGTCGGTTCGGTGATGCCGACCTGCTTCTGAACGTCCTGAGCAAGGTGCGACAGCGTATAACGCTGCTGCAGGCGGCGCTGCTCGGTGATCATTTCGTCGCGGCCCGTGAACGATACCGGCTGGAACGCGATGAACGAGATCTTCTTCGGATTCTCGAGTGCGAAGCGGATGATCGAACCGACCTGGTCGTTATTGATGTTGTTGACGAGCGTGGTGACAAGGATGATGTCAACGCCGGCCTCGTGGAGGTTGTTGATCGCACGAAGCTTTACGTCAAAGAGGTTGCCGATCTGGCGGTGCGAGTTTGCGTCGTTGCCGATGCCGTCGAACTGGAGATAAACGAAACGAAGGCCGGCCTCTGCTGCCTCGCGGCAGAACTCTTTCGACTTTGCGAACTCGATGCCGTTGGTCGCCGCCTGGACGGAGTTGTAACCGACCTTGCGTGCGTAACGGACCGCTTCGATGAAGTGCGGCGAAAGCGTGGGCTCACCGCCCGAATACTGTACCGACATCTGACGACGCGGCTTGATCGAGATGGCGTTGTCGAGGATCTCCTTGACGTCTTCCATCGAAAGCTCGTGGACGAAACCGACCTGGTTGGCGTCCATGAAGCACGGGTCGCACATCATGTTGCAGCGGTTCGTCAGGTCGACCGTCAAAACGGCTCCGCGGCCGTACTTGATGGTGCTGCTTCCGTGGTTGTGCAGCTTCTCGTCATTATGAGCCTGCATGTCGCGGCCCGGGAAAAGGTTCTCGATGTGCTTGAGAAACTCGGAATCGATCGCCATCAGGTCTTCGAAATGTCCGTGCTGCGGGCAATCCTTGATCATCCAGATCTCACCGTCACGTTCGATGATCTGCGCCTTGATCTCACCGACCTTTTCATTAACAAGCGTCGCAACATCGCGCTTGCCCGCCAGGATCTCCTCGCGTGCCTCGATAACGCAGTTCGGGCACAGCGAATCCGTCTGCCGCGGGAAGCCAAGCGTCGGCTTCGACTTCTGCCACGACTTCAATATCGGCTTGTCAGCCCACTTCGGCGTGAACGACGGGTTCGGCTTGAACTGATTGACGGACCTGATCGCATTGAACGCTCCCGCCGCAATGTAAGTAAGTCCTTTCTCAAAATGTTTGATGGGTCTCATATATACCTGTATCTCCACTACTAATAGCGTCCGAGTTGAAATTAATGACAATTACTCAATAAGAAGACGCGCTTATCCGGGCAATGTACTGTGCAATACTGATGCCAAGGCCGTTATCTGCGTTTTTTACGTATCTAACCCTAATAAGCGCGTAGTTTAGATCTAATTCCGTTTGTGACCGGTCAGGGGGTTCCGGGTGTATCATACTGACACAAATAGCGGGCGCGGTTACATTCGGGCTCAAACTGACACAACCCGCTCAGACATTGAGTCGGCGGATTTCGGTCAAAATGATCAATCACTGATGTATCTTAAGCGCTGTTTAAGATGTCAATTGACAGTTCCTTTGGTTCGGTCATACGGATTCTTGAAAGCTCAGCAATTACTTGTCGAAATGCGGTCGCAGGCCGAGCGGGCGGCGTTTAAGTAACTTAAACACAATAGTTAACGAATACCTTAGGGGTGTGGCAGTAAGTGATGCAAATAAATATGTTAGCAAACTAAAATTTCCGCTTTACATTGCGATTAAAACTGTGATAGATTTTTCAGCACTTCAAGGAGTTCGGGTCGCACCCTGTATTACCGTTAAAATTTAGCTTATGAAGATTCGTTTCGGGACGTCGGGATGGAGGGCGATAATTGCCGACGATTTCACGTTCAGGAACGTAGAGCGGGTCACAAGTGCGGTCTGCAGCTATTTGACAAGTCAGAATAACAGAAGTGGACAGCCGCTTATAGTCGGGCACGATTCTCGGTTCATGGGCGAGAAGTTCGCTGATGTGGCATCTGAGATAGCCGCCACGGCGGGCTTCCGGGTACTTAAATGCACCGGACCGACGCCAACTCCGACGATCTCGCATGCGATTCGCGATCAAGGTGCTGCAGGCGCATTGAATTTCACGGCATCGCATAACCCGCCCGAGTATCAGGGCATAAAGTTCTCGACCTCAGATGGCGCTCCCGCGTTGCCTGAGGTAACGAAGCAGATCGAGGCGGGGATCGAGGCGAACGCCTATGCCGCCGACGCCGCCGGCGGTACGATTGAAGATTTTGACCCTAAGGCCGCCTACCTTGCTGATCTTAATTCGAAGATCAATTTTGAAGCGATCGCCGCGGCGAACGGGAAATTTGCGTACGATGCACTTTGGGGTACAGGACGTGGTTACCTGGACAAGATCCTGCGGGATCACGGCCTTGAGGTCGAAACTATCCATGATTGGAGAGATGTAACTTTTGGGGGACGTTCTCCGGAGCCGGGCAAGGACCACCTTGACGAACTTCGTGAGGCGGTATTGAACAAGGGGTTGACGCTCGGGATCGCGACCGACGGCGATGGCGACCGGTTCGGGATCATTGACAGCAGCGGCGATTTTATCGAAGCGAATCATCTTATCGCCCTTTTGACAGATTATTTGGTAGAAAGCCGCGGATGGACGCTTGGCGTTGCACGCAGCGTGGCGACCACGCACCTGGTCGACCGGGTTGCGGCGAACCGCGGGATCAAGCTTTACGAAACGCCGGTCGGGTTCAAGTACATCGGCGAATTGATAAATCAGGACAAGATCGTGCTTGGCGGCGAGGAATCCGCCGGGCTCTCGATCAGGGGCCATTACCCCGAGAAAGACGGCATCATTGCATGTCTTTTGGCGATCGAAGCGGTCACCGTGCGTAAAGCGAGCCTCACCGAGCAGCTCGCGGAGCTGTACAGCCGAGTCGGCAGATTGGAGTCGGGCCGGATCGGGGTAAAGCTTACGGATGAGGTCTCGGCGCGTTTGAAAGAAAAGCTTGCCCAGGAGCCGGCTGAGATCGGCGGGCGGCGAATTGAAACGATAAACCGGATGGACGGGGTCAAGTTCATCTTCGCGGATGGCAGTTGGATGCTGATGCGGCCTTCGGGCACCGAACCGCTGGTAAGGATCTACGCCGAAAGCGAATCGAAAGCTGACCTCGAGGACCTGCTTGAGCAGGGCAGGAAGTATTTGTTCTCTTAAAGATGCGGTCAAAGCAAGCCACTGCGGAAGTTCGCAAGTCAAGCCCGAAAAAGGGCAGGCTTATCCCGAGGTGGGCTCCGTATGCAGCGGCCATCGCGCTGACCGTTTCGATAATGGCGACGCTTAATTTCCGTACATATATGGAATACCGTCGCGGCCATGAGGAGCACATTGAGCTCGGTGAAAGGATCGAAAACCTGACTGACGAGAACCTCGCTTTGCAGGAAGAGATCCACGCATTGAAAACAGATCCGAAAGCGATCGAGCAGGAGGCCAGGAAGTACGGCCTTCGCCCGAAAAAAGACAGAGTTTCACAGCCCGGCAAAATAGACAACGCGGATAATTCTACGAGCCGGCATTCACCACCAATAAAATAAACCGCCTTTTGCCAATCTATTCCGCATAACCTACAGGTATGCCTTCCGAAATCGCGGCCCGTGTTTCCCGAAAACACGGGCCGCAACTCCGTTTGAAGCCAGTGACAAGTGACGAGTGACAGGTGGCGAGTGAAATCGTCTCGTCTCAGCGCGCGCGAGGGTGTGTTTGAGACGGGGTGAGACGATGGTGAGACGACCGTAAAATGGGCATTACACGTACCTGAGACGAGGTGAGACGACAGTGAGACGCCCTGAGACGATGGTGAGACGACATGAGACGGCCCTGAGACGCTGGTGAGACGATGTCGGTGGTTGTCTTTCATTGGATCAACGAGCTTCATCAGAATCCTTGCGATCTAAATGGAGGTTTCTTCAGTTTGTCGGGTTCAGGCTCCGGCGGCGGATCGGAGACGGCGGGCCCGCTTTCCTGGTTCCGGTCTCTCTCGCGATAGTTCCGTTTGCGGTACTGGCCCGTCTCGCGGTCGTTGGTTGCGCGGTTCGGGGCTTTGCTGTCCTCGTCGTTGGCATCTTGCTTTTCCGGTGTTGCGGTGCCGAGGCAGTAGCGGCCGACGGTGGCTTTTGAGATGTTCAGTTGGCGGGCGATCTTGCTCATCGAGACGCCGGCGAGGTGGAGGTCGCGGGCTCGTGCTATCAGTTGGTCGCGGGCGGTGTTCTTCAGCGGGTTCGAGAGCAGGTCGTTTTCGGCGGCGTAGCCTATAAAATCGAACGCCATAAAATTCGGCTTCGCGTCCGGCGTGGCCTCGCCGAGCCGTTCAACGCCGCCGCGTATCTCGGGCGAATCGAACAACAACGGCGGAACCTCGGCCGGGTCGAGCGCCGCCGGCAGCTCAAGGCCGTATTCGTCGCGCTGTTCAAAAACTTGTCCGCTGCCCACCGTCGGCAGGCCGGGCGTTCGCCGGACGCGATAGGCGATGACCCGGTCGCCGTCAAAACGCGACGCGCTGAAACGCGACTTGATGTGCTTGATGTACCGGACCTCGCGGTCGCGGCCGCAGCGTCCGATGGCGAACATGCTGTCGGCAAAGTTCGAAAGCACCTTCGCGCCGTGCATGTCATCGACCGAAAGCGGCGAACGGCGGCGTCGCTTCGGCACGTGGGTGATCAGCAGTAACGACGCATCCAGGTATCGCCGCAAGTGCCGGATCTGCAGCCGCATCCAAGCTGCGCCGTACGTGTTGATGACATCGAACATCGAAAGGTGATCGATGATGAGCACCCGGACGCCTTGCTCGTAAGCCAACTCCTGGATCGCCCATTTTATATGGTCCGTCTGGCTGTGAAACCTCTTTGGCTTGTCCTCGTAACGGCTCGGGTCGAGCCGGGTAAAGTTCTCACTGAAAACGTAATGCCCGGGCCCGCCGCCGCCATATCGGTTCTGAAACTGAGCAAGCGACATTTCGAGGTCCACGTAGAACACCTTTTGGGGTTCGACGCTGTGCGTGAAAGGGGGAACCGGAATGCCGCGTGCGATCGATTCCCCGATCTGCACGCCTAGGGTGCTTTTCCCGTTGCCGGTGTCGGCAAACAGGATGGAGATGCCGCCCTCGTACCAGAACTCGCCAAACAACGGCGCGGGTTTCTCTCCGCTCGCCTCCATGATGTCCTTTCCCGTAAGCGGCACCAACGGATTAGGGCCCGGGTCCTTGTCCAACAAATCCTGCTTCGCCTTTGCGATCAGTTTTTCGTAAGGGTTCTTGGGCTGCCATCCGCGTGCCGATTCGTAACGGTCGGCGTCAAAATCATCATCATCTTCGTATGCCATATTAGTGGGAACCCCCGCGGAAAAACGGACGTTGGGAGGATACTAACAGATGTTGCGACTGTTGTAAAGAGTTGCATAGATGAAACACGGGAAGAATCTTGACTGTGGGATCGAAGGGCTTTGCCCGGATGATGAGCGGTGAGGCTCGCCTCACCGTGGGTTTTACGGATTGAACGGAGGCTGAGCCTCCGTTTGTTGTTTATGGGGCGGCTGTCGGAAGGGCAGAGCCCTTCCGCTCATCATGGCGGCAGAGCCGGGGAGAGAAGTGAGAAATGAGAAGTGAGAAGTGAGAAGTGAGAGATGAGAAATGAGAAGTGAGAAGTGAGAAGTGAGAAGTGAGAGATGAGAAATTAGAAATGAGAACTTCGCTTTGAAGCGGTTGTTCGGGGTGTCGGAATAACTGGTGGGTTTTGGGGAACGAGTTTAGTGGACTAGCAACTGTGCAGGTAGAACACGAATCTGCCGTCGGGGCGGACGAAGAGGCGGAGGCGTTCGCCGTCCGCGATCATTGTCAGTATCGATACCGCCCCGAATTCTTCGAGTCCCAACTTCTCACTTGCGTAGGACCGCAGGTCTTGCTCCGAATGGGCACGTTTGAGAACTCGTACCCATAATTCCTTTCCGCCTTTATCGAACGCCCCGACATAGATCTTGCTATCGTATTCCGCTATCTTAAGCGAACCGAATTTCGCTGGCACATCCGTCATCTTGGATGCCTTGGGAAATCGATTTACGACGGTGCCATAAAGCGGGCCATCGTCCATGGTATAGATCAATTTCGGGAGGGCTCGGTCGTCGTTTACCAAACGGTCAAGATGCCTAGCTAGCAGATCGATCTGGGCGTCCGCGGTGTCGGCGGCGAAGTCTTTTGGTTCGCGGCCGAAGATCGCAGCGTATAGGTCGATGAGCTCTTTGAAGCGTACAAAGTCAGATCTTTTAGAGCATGCCGAATGATAAGCGTAGAGCCCTTTGACGATCGCCGGGGCGAAAAAGAGGGTTGGATTCTCGGGCCGCTTCTTCGTCGATTCACGCAATTCCCTGATCTGCTCGATTGGCCAATTGAGCTCAAGGCCTTCAAGCCCGAAAAGATCGGAGTGCTTTGGTGTTGGACAGGCGGGAACGGGGGACTGAGCGCGAACCTGGCCGGCTCCGATTAGCACGAAGACAACTAAAAATGGGAGAAGTACTTTCATTGCGTCAGCTTATCACACGCGGGGGCTGCATTGTGGTGCCGCAGTTTTTGCACGTTCGGAGGTCTTCGGAGCCGTAGAACCGTTTGAAGACGCCCTGGAATTGGGTGGTGATATCTTCGAGTTGGAAGTATTCCTCGTAGAGTTTTTCGTTGCAGCTTTCGCAGAACCAGAGGAGGCCGTCGAGTTCGCCGGGGCGGCGTTTGCGTTCGATGACGAGGCCGACGGTGTTCGCTCCGCGGACCGGGTTGTGCGGGACGCGGGGCGGCAGCAGGAACATCTCGCCTTCGCGGATGGGCACCTCGACCGCCTCTCCGTCCTCTTGTATCTGCACCTTGATGTCGCCCTCAAGCTGGTAGAAGAGCTCTTCGCCCTCGTCCCAATGGTAGTCCTTTCGCGAATTGGGCCCGCCGACGACCATCACAATGAAATCATCGTCATCGTAAACGCATTGGTTCCCGACGGGCGGCTTCAGCAAATGCCGGTGCTCGTCGATCCACTGCCGGAAATTGAACGGACGCCTGATCGCCATAAGTTGAGATCATTTTAATGGTAGAGCGTCGATCTCTTTTTGCAAAGTCGCAGCTCGTTTGGCATCGAACGGCGTTAGCTGCTTGACGGTGATGAGGGCACCGGCACGGTCTTTGAGCATTACTTGCGTAAGGCCAAGGCCGTAGAGCGTGTCGGCCTTTTTCGGATCAAGCTTGAGCGACGTTTGGTATGAGGCAAGAGCGAGGTTGTACTGCCGCGTGCGGTAATATGCGTCCGCAAGGTAGAGGTGGGCAGTTGCCCATTCGGGCGAAAGCTCAGCAGCCTTCTTG
>JAUCQE010000137.1 GCA_030372865.1 Pyrinomonadaceae bacterium | reverse complement strand
GGTCTGGACCTCGCTCGAGGCGATGCTGGCAAATTTTGCGGCACGCCTGCCGTATCTGGCCGCGGCCATTCTCGTACTGCTCGCGTTTTGGCTGCTCTCGCGTCTGCTCAAGCGGTTCTTTCTCGCGGCCGGCAGCCGGACGACCATCGACATCCGCCTCAGGATACTCTTCGGCCGCATCATTGCGGGCGTCGTGATCTTCATCGGCATACTCGCGGCCCTCACCATCGTCATCCCATCGTTCAGCCTCGGCAATCTTATCGCCGGTCTCGGCTTCACGTCGGTGGTAGTTGGTTTCGCCGCCAAGGATATCGTCAACAACTTCCTCTCGGGCATACTCATCCTGCTCCAGCGGCCGTTCCAGATAGGCGATTATCTCTTTGTCGGGTCAAACCAGGGACGTGTCGAATACATCGGCGTCCGCGCGTCCTCGCTCCGCAAGGACGACGGCGAGTTGATCCTGATCCCGAACGGCGATATGTATTCCAGCGCGCTTATCATCCGCGGAAAGGGAACCAAGCGGCGGATGAACCTCAAATTCGAGCTTGGTTTCGATGAGGACATCGAGCGTGCAAAGGAGGTGACGCGTGCCGCCATCGACGCGACCGAGGGCGTCGAAAGCGATCCCTCGCCGCGCGTGATCGTAACGGACCTTGCCGCCACGGGCGTTACGGTCACCTCAAGCTTCTGGCTGAACACCAAAGAAGAATCCCCGCAGTTTGTCTTCGACCGCGTCGCGGTGAACGTCCTGCGTGCGCTCGACGTGGCAGCGATACGGGTGTTCTCAAAGCCCATCGGCGACCCGGCCGAGCCCGAGCCCGAACCGGCAATTAAGAAAGAAGACCTGTTCGATTAACGATTTCTCTGTGGGGCCGGGGTGCCGGTCACGGTTACCTGCCGCGAAACGCCGGTGCCGCGGAAGAGCGGTGTAAAGACCCATTTCGAGTGGTTCTCGATGCCGTAATAGGCGATGACCGAGCGGGCCTTGCTGCCGCTCGTGACGCCGATGAAAGGGGCGTCGCTGCTCGATGCGTCGAAGTCGTCCGGAGCGGTCAAGTCGTCATCTTCGTCGCCGCCCGTGTTTATCGAGTTGACGATGACGATCGAATAGCGGTCTAGCAACTGGTTCGGGTTTCCCGGCAGCAGGCCGTTGTTATAGTCCTGCACGCGTTTGGCAAAACGCGCGAGCGTTTCGGGGTCGGGTTTTACCAGCCGCCATTTGCCGTCTTCGCTGAGCGGGTCGATGGCGGCAGAGGGCCGCAAGATCATCCGCTTTTTCGTCCCCTGCGGCAGGCCTTCCAACAGGTCGTCGATCGATTCCGGCAGCTTCGTCCCGCGGTGATAGGTCACGTATTCCTGTATCGCAAACGCTATCTCCTCGCCGCGGCGGATCGCTTCGAGCTCCTTCTCACGCTGCACTTCCATGTAGACCGACGGCGCGGCCGCGAGCATCACCACCGCAAAGACCGCCATGACGGCCATTACGGCCATCAGCGTCATGCCGGCCTCGCCGTGCCTATCTGCGTGGTTTGTCCTCACCGTCTTCGTCGTCTTTCTGGTCGGATTGCGGCCGCTGCGGCCGGTTCGTGTTGCTGTTTGGCGGAACGTATCTCGGAATGTTGTCCGGAATGCCGGGAATGCCCTGCGTGGTGTTTGGATTCGGCTGTTCAAAGCCGGGCTGCGGAATGCCCTGATTGAACGGCTGCTGCTGGCGGAATGCGGGCTGCGGCCCGGTCGGTGCCGAGCCCGGTGCCGGTACAAAAAGATCGACCGGGTGACGGAAGCCAAGGTTCACATCCTCGAATATCACCCGCTGCGTCGAAATGCTGACCAGCCTGAACCGCCCGCCGATCACGTCGTTCAGACGCGCAGTTATCTCTTGCGGCCGGCCCTGATCGCGAAATTCGGCCGTGTCGTTGTTTGCGTGCTGACGTGCTATTACCCCGACGAACTGCACCTGCGGTTTCGGCGGCGGTTGTACGTTCAGCATCACCTGGTTGGAATAGAGCTTGCCGTCCGCTGACTGCACAATGATCTGCCGCGGCCCTTCGCCCGAGATCATCGTTGCCGGTATATCGGCGACCATACGCTGGGCATTGATGAACGACGTCGGCAGCTCGCTCTGGCTGAAGTAGATCTTCATGTCCGGCGTGAACTTGTCGCCCGACACCTCAAGCCTAAACGACCGCGAGCCCGCAAACACCTGCGTCGGCGTCACGTATGCGATAAAGACCGGCGGCGTCGGGGCCGGCGTCGGCGGCGGCGGAGTCGGCGGTATCGGCGACGGGCATCCGGCGCCGCGGCACGGTATCGGCGGCTCGTAAAAAGCAAAGATATTGCGGCCCGGGTCAGGGGCGGTAAAGACGCCCGCGTTGTAAACCACCGGCGTCGTCTGCCAGTCGAAATACTGTTCCTGCTGCGTCGGCATCCGCACCTCGCGAAGTTCGCGGCCCGATGTTGCCGTCGGCCGCGGCGTCGGGGTTGCGGTAACGGTCACCGTCGTCCTGCTGCCGAAAAAGCTCTGTCCAAAGGCAAGGTACAGCGAGACGAGTGCCGCCACGCCGAGCACTATCGCCGCGATTATCTTGTTGCGTTCCGCCGGTGATTTGCCTTCAAAAGGGTTCATTCCTGATCGTTCGATGCTGCCGTGCCCGCACGGGTTTCGACTCTTATTGCTGCGGTGCCTCTTGCGGCTGTACCGCCGAGCGGTCAAGCCGCTGGAAATATGCCGCCATCTCCATTCGCAATGCCACGCGTTCGCCGGTCGTCCGCCCGCGCGACTGCCGGCTTTCCGGCATCACCTGTTCGGGCATTCCGGTAACCGGGTTGATGGTGGTGACCGGCCCGTCGGTGTTACCGCCGCTCTTTGATTCCGTTTCCGACGGCGCAAGCTCGATCGCGCTAATAACGACGAATTCGTTCCCGGTCTCGATCTCGCGGATGAACCTTCGCAGGTTCCCGTACGGCCCTTCGACCGTCATCGTCACATAGACGCCCGGAAAGAGGCTGCGGAACTTCGACCGTCCGCGTTCGTCGTCGGTCTGGTTCTGCTCCGTTACGTCGAGCGTCTCAAGCGGTGCGTACGACGGGCCGTTGGTGTTCACAAGCCCGTATGCCGCGATCAGGCCGTTCAGCCGCTGGTAGAGCGACGTCCGTCCGTTCGAAGCAGCGAGCAGGTAAGTCGATTCGAAGTTATCGACGCTTGCGACGAGTTCGTTCACGCGCGTCTGCGTGTCGTTGATATTGCCGTATTTTGCTTTTGCCGAGGCAAGTTCCTGCTCAAGCCGGTCGCGTTCGGCGCGGTTCTCTTCAAGCTCGCGGGTCGAAGGGCCGACGATGAAGAGCCAGAAAAGTATCGCGGCCAGGACCGTCAGCATCCCGACACCGACCGTCGCGATCTCCATCGGCCCCCACATTCCGCCATAGACCTTTCGCGGCCTGTTCGTCGGCGTCAGCGGTATATGCGGCTCTTTCGCGACGACGATCGTCCCGTCCTCGGTCAACAGCACGGTGCGGTCCGGCTCGTCGATGACGACCGCGTCATCGCGCGTCGAGCCGTACTCGTTCACCAGAATTTCGGGTTCTTGTTTATTCAGGGGATCGTTCTCGGCCATTATTGCTGCCCACCTCCCTGAACGTTCTGTGCAACGTCCGCCGGAGCGGCGGTCGGATTGATACCGTAGGGCGGCGTGTAGATCAGCCGGAGCGTGTATTCCGTAAACGTCTGGCGGTCGTTCTCCTGCCGGTTCTGCGCTCTCAGCTCGGCGAGGAATACGCCCGAGTTGTTCATCCGTGCGAGCATGTCCATCACCGACTGGTAATCAGTGCTGCGGACAGTCAGGTCAAGCTCGGCCTTTACGCGGTCGCCGTCGCGGTAAACGTTTTCGACCGATATCCGCGACGCGCTTACCGAACCCGGCAGCACCGACTCGAGGTCAAAGAAAAGCCGCGACCAGCCGAATGTCTTGTTCGCCACCAGCTTGTGCGAGGCGACCAACATCTCACGCTGCTCGGGCGTCATTTCGTTCTGCACGCGTTCGCCCTTTGCTTTAAGGTCGTCGATCTCGGTGCGAAACGCGGCGATGTCCTGCTCGGCGATCTCGTTGTACCGCCGGTTCTCGTTCAGCTTGCCCATCATCAGCAGCAGCGACGCGACCGACAGCGCGATCAGCAGCATTGCGAGCAGATACGGCGTGGTCCGGTTGCGGAACGGGTGTGTTGCTAGGTTGAGCTTATTTATCACGGTAAAACCAGACGGAACGGGAAGCGGGCATGCCCATATCCCGGAGAGTCTATCATAAAAGAAAACTCCTCGCTTTTCACGAAGAGTTTGAGGGAAAGTTGCAATATTTTCAGTCCGTCCGGCGGGGAAGTTCCTTGGCCATTTCCTCCGGCGAGAGCTTGCGGTAGGCACAGACTCGGTTGCGTCCCTCCCGCTTTGCCCGGTAGAGTGCCGAGTCCGCCATTTCGACCAGTTCGATCGGGTCGACCGAATCGTCGGGGAACGTCGCGATGCCGATGCTGATGGTCACGCTGTGCGTTTCGCCCGGAGCACCGTGGCGGATGACCGTGAATGCTTTCTTTTCAACAACTGTGCGGATTCGTTCGGCCGCGACCATCGCCTGCGGCAGGTCTGCGTCAAGCAGGAACGCCGAGAATTCCTCGCCGCCGAATCGCGATGCCGCATCGCCGCTTCGCATTACGCTGACGATGCACGCCCCGATCTCCTCAAGCGTGCGGCTGCCCGTCAGGTGGCCGTATTTGTCGTTGACGTTCTTGAAATGGTCGACGTCCATCATCAGCACGCAGAACCGCCGGTTCTCCGCCCGTGCCTTTGCCGACTCGCGCCGAAGCTCCGAAAAGAACGAACGGCTCGAGAGCAGCCCGGTCAGGTCGTCGTGCGAGATCAGGCGGTGGATCTGCCGCTGGTATTCGCGGTCGATCTCGTCGAGCATGTCGAACCTGAGGATCTGCTCGCCGATCGTGATCTTGTCGCCGTGTTCGAGAAAGTGTTCGGTCACGCGCTCGCCGTTGACGTACGTGCCGTTTCGCGAGCCCATATCGCTGAGGATATATTCGGCCTTGCCGTCGCTCTCTCTGGTCACGATCTTTGCGTGGTTGCGCGAGACCTTGCTGTCGTTGACACGCACGTCCGCCTCGAACGCGCGGCCCAAAATGACCTCTTCGCGCTCAAGCGGTATCGGAACGGCGATCAGTTCGCCGCTCATGAACACAAGCGCAGGCCTTACGTCACGAAGCTGGCCTTCGTTCGGAACCATTGAAACATTGTAAGCGATAGTCGGCAATCTCCACCTATGGTCGCGGGGATGGGAATCAGGATCGTGCATAAAACTTGGGAGCGGACGCGGACACGCCGGGAGGCCCAAACGTTAGGATAACCTAAACTTGCAGGTATTTACAAAGAAAATTTCCCGGGCACTGGAAGCTGGCAGCTGATAACTGGCAGCTGGTTGTTCAAATGGACAATGGATAATGGACAGTGGACAGTTTCGGACTCTTGGATTGTCCATTGTCCACTATCCATTATCCACTCGGCCGAGCCGCCGCCGCACCGCGCCAAACACCGTCTCGACCTCGATATCCATGCAGATCCAGTTTCCGCACGTTCGTCGGTGGCAGTCGCTGCGGCAGGCGATGTCGGTGCGTTCGACGACGATGTCTTCAGGGTTCGTGCTGCCGTTTCGCCACCATTCGGTCGGGCCAAAGATGCCGACGACCGGGGCTCCGGCGGCGATGGCGAGGTGCGTCGGGCCGGTGTCGCCGCCGACATAGACGGCCGCGTGGCGGGCGAGTTCGTAAAAGCCCTTGAGCGACGGCTGGACGGCGACGGCCTTGCCGGTCTTGCTGTTTGCGAGGACGCGATCGAGGAGTTCCGATTCGCTCGGGCCGGTCGCGATGACGGGCGTCAAGCCTATTTCCTCGTAGATGCGGTCGGCGAGCACGCCGAACTTTTCCGCATGCCAGAGCTTCGTAACCCAGCCGCCCGCGGGGTTCAATATCGCGAATTTTTCGCCTGCCTGGGCGATGATCGCGTCGGCCTCGGCCTTGTGCTCGTCGTCGGTGAAGATCGGAAATTCGATCGGCCCCGAGATCTCCTTTATGCCGAGCGCAGTGCGGGCAAGGACGAGATTTTTGCGGACGACGTGCGTCACCGGCGGTATCTTCACCGTGTCGGTCAGGAGAAACCGCGATGCGGGCTCGCGGAGGTCCTTGCGGGCAAAGCCCCAGCGTCGCGGGGCACCGGCGAGTTTTGCGACGGCGGCGGATTTGATGAGGCCTTGAAAGTCGATGGCGATGTCGAACTTGTGCTTGCGGAGCCCGCGGACCTGACGCCCGATGTCGAGCAGGATCTCCTCGATCACCTTGCCGCCGCGTAGCGAACGCGTGTCGATCTCCATCAGGTTGTTTATGAGTTCATTGCCGCGAAGCTGCTCGGCCGAACGCGATTCGGCGACCCACGAGACCTCGGCCTCGGGAAAATGCCTGTCTCTTATACACATCTCCGAGCCCACGAGACAGCGCTGTGTAT
>JAUCQE010000136.1 GCA_030372865.1 Pyrinomonadaceae bacterium | reverse complement strand
GATGATTTCGATGATGTCATTGATGGATTGGAGGATCGCGTGCTGCGGATGAAGAACTCCGACAGCCGCGTGCTGGAAGAGATAATCGATGTCCGGCGATCGGTCGCCCGTCTGAAGCGGATCTCGACCCGGCAGATGGAGGTGCTCTACCGCCTGTCGCACGGCGAATTCGCACATATTCCAGATAACGTGATCCCGTTCTTCCGCGACGTTCACGATCACCTTCTAAGGATCACGGACCTTTCCGAGTCATACCGCGAAATTATCGCAGGGCTTTTCGAGATACATTTTTCGGTTATCGCAAATCGGACCAATGACGTAATGAAGACGCTTGCGGTAGTGTCGGCGATAATCCTCCCGCTCTCGCTTATCGCCGGTATTTACGGGATGAATTTCGAGAATATGCCTGAGCTTCGTACGCCGTACGGATATTTTGCGACGCTTGGGCTGATGGCATTACTGACCATCCTACTGCTCGTGTATTTCAAGCGGCGGGGCTGGATCTTTCAGGCGACCGAACCGGTCGAAGAAAAGGGACCCGACGAAGAGGTCTGACCTAAAGGCCCATCATCAATGCGTGGATGATCGCCAAAACCGCTCCCGCGTAACATCCGGCGAGGATGTCGTCCGCACAAACGCCAAGCCCGGTCGGGAGGCCCTGAAGATAATCGATCGGGTACGGCTTCCAGACGTCGAAGAGGCGGAATAGCAGAAAGCCGGCGATGACGATCGGCCAGTTCGTTAGAGGTGCAGAGACGCTGATCGGCACGAAGGCGAAGACGATCAGCTGGCCGATGACCTCGTCAACGACCGCCTGCGACGGATCGAGGTTGCCGAGCAGTTCCGTAGCCCGGCCCGCCGCCCAAACTCCGAGCAACACAAAGCCGACAAAAAGTGCCGCATTCATGGCGTAGAAAAGCGAGTGAGCCGCCGGCTCGGTCCAGCCGTGATAACGCACGATCAGATCCGTGAAAGAATGCTCAAGCCGCCCGACCCCGAGAAAGACGAGCACGCCGACGGCCGATCCCCACGTCCCCGGTGCCAGCGGAATATACCCCACGCCGCATGTCGTGACGGCGAGGGAAAGATAGTCAAGAAAGCCATTCGGTTTTCGGCTCGGGATCTCGGTCTTCATAGGGGCAAATGATCCGAACTAGAACTCGATGCCCTGCTGGGCGTAGATGCCGGCGTGGAAGGGGTGTTTAATCTCTTTCATCTCGGTGACGAGGTCGGCAGCCTCCACGAGTTCCGGCGGGGCGTTTCGGCCGGTCATGATGATGTGCAGGTGAGGCTGGCCGGCCCTGACGGCTTTGACCTCATCGAGCACGG
>JAUCQE010000135.1 GCA_030372865.1 Pyrinomonadaceae bacterium | reverse complement strand
TGCCGGCACTGCCACCCGAAACCATCATTGAAGAAATCGTTCAGTTCACGCATAAAACGGCGGCATCGATTGCCGATGCCGCACCCTCTGATTATTCTTGCACTCGCCGCGTCGTTTGGGCCGCAGGCGGCGGAGTCAGCCGGATCGGGACGGTCGTATTTCGGCCGCCGCGGTAGATTTCAGCTTGAACCGTCTCGCCGAATTGCTTGCGATCGAGCAAGCGATAGAGGTCATCAGTGCTCTTCATCCTCTCACCGTCGATCGAAATGATGATGTCGCCAAGAAGCAACGAACCGTCTGCATCTCGCGATAGGCCGCGAAGCCCTGAATTTGCAGCAGCGCCGCCCGGCATAACTGAGCCGACCAGCAATCCTTCCTCAACGGGCAAACGGTAACCGCTGTTGGCCAAATCTTCGACCGAACGTAGATCCGCGGCAAGTTTCGGCCGGCGGACTTCCCCAAACTGGATCAGTTGGGGCACCACCCGCTTCGCCGTGTTTACAGGGACCGCGAAGCCAACGCCGACCGAGCCGCCGGCGGGTGACAGGATCTGCGAGTTGATGCCGATCATCCGGCCGAACTTATCCAAAAGCGGGCCGCCCGAATTTCCAGGGTTGATCGATGCATCCGTTTGAATTGCCGCGTCGATCGGCCTGTCATTTCTTGCACGGATCGGACGCTGAAGTCCAGAGATCACACCTGTTGTCAGGGTCCGGTCGAGCCCGAAAGGGTTGCCGATCGCGAGGACCTTCTGTCCGACGATCAGTTTGTCAGAATCGCCGAACGGGACGACCGGCAGGTTCGCGGGCGGTGAATCGATCTTGATGACAGCGAGATCGGTGTCGGGGTCGCCGCCAATGACCCGAGCAGGGTAAACCTTGTCGCCGCCAAAACTGACGGTCACTTTCTGAGCCCGTTCGATCACGTGATAGTTCGTCAGGATATGGCCTTGGTTATCGATAACCAACCCGGAACCATTGCCGCGGCCTTCCTGCACATCGCCCCACCAATTTTGCGAATACGAGGTTGTATTAATGAACGCAACGCCCGGAGCGATTGTCCGGTAAACCTCTATGCTGTTCTGCTCGTCAGAAACAGTCGACGGGTCTGAGATCCCGGCCGGTGCTGTTTCAGCAAAGCTGATTCCCGGCCCGCCATTGCTTTCCCACAAACTGCTAAGCTTGAACAAAAGCAGTGACGCTGCGACCGCGATCAAAGCCGTCGAAACCGCGAGCAAAATTAGTTGTCGTGCCGAAAGTTGATAAACCGGTTTGCTTGTCATAATCGCTGTATTCTCTCTCAATTTCTATAAGAATATAGATTTAAGA
>JAUCQE010000134.1 GCA_030372865.1 Pyrinomonadaceae bacterium | reverse complement strand
CGCTGTCTCGTGGGCTCGGAGATGTGTATAAGAGACAGCCTCTGAACCTGCGGCGTATAAACGGCACGTTTTTCTTCGAGTTCCTGAAGCGTCTCAAGACGATTGCGGGTGCGGACGAGTTCGCTGTGCACTGACCGCAATGCTTCTTCGGAAGCTCGCATGGCGTCGCGAGCCGCCGCAGTTTGGCTGACGATTTCCTGCTTTTCCTTGACTAGCCCGTCAAGCTTTTCTCGTTCAGCAATGACCTCAGTACCGAGTTTCTCGGCCTCGGCGATATGCTCCGCATGTGCTTCCTCAGCACGACGCCCTTCCAATCCAAGCCCGTCCGCACGCTGCGTCAGACGTTCGACATTTATCTCGAGCTGGCGGCCAATCTCATCAAAACGCTCGACCGCGGCCGTGTGCTGGATCAATTCACCGCGGCGGGCGTCCATCTCGGATTCGATCTTCTTAACGTCGTCGACCTTCTCGCTGTACGCCTTTTCCGCCTCGATAAGAATCAGCCGCGATGCATCCGCTTCGGCGCTTTCCTTTTCTTCGTCAATCTCCAGGCGTTTACGTTCAGATTCAGCAAGCTGCTGACGCTCCGACGTGGACTCCATCTCGATCTGGATGGCCTCGGAACGACTCGATAAGTTCAGAATCTGTTCCGATTGGTAGCGGTGTTCCCGGTCGGCCCTGTCCCGTTCGAGAGCATTTTGTGCGTGTTGACGGCGGACCTCGGCGAGAGCCTCTTCGGCGAGACGGGCATTTTGGGTGGCTTCCCTAAAGCCTTCTTCTTGCGCGGCTACTTTTGCTGCAAATGCCTTTTCGTTTTCGACGGCCGCGGCAAGCTTCGACCCCAGTTCTTCGATGAGGGCTGAAAGATGGCGGCCCTCCGCGGCAAACAATTGGCGAAGAAGTACACGGAACTCTTCCTGCAGAACAACATAACGGCGGGTTTTTGCCGCCTGCCTGCGGAGCGAATTTGCTTGCTTCTCGATCTCCGAAACGATGTCCGAGATCCGGCCTAGGTTGGTTTTGGCAGACTCGAGCCTCGATTCTGCAGCTCGTTGACGCGTGCGGAATTTGGATATGCCGGCGGCTTCTTCAATAAGGTTGCGGCGGTCGCCCGGCTTTGCAGATAATATCTGCCCTATGCGGCCCTGCTCGATAATGGCGTAATGCGAACCAGAAAGGCCGGTTCCCGCAAATAGATCCTGAATGTCACGGAGCCGGCAGGTTTTGCCGTTGAGTAGGTATTCACTCTCGCCCGAAAGATAGAGCCGTCGAGTGACAGAAACGGCCTCGCCCGGGGCGAAGTCCAGAGCAAATGACCGCGGACGCCAATGACGCTTTGTCCTTACCGTTTTTTCAACCGTATGGACCGATCCAACTTGCGCGGCCTGAACTTTTTCGACCTCGATATCCCCGACGGTGAGGGCCTCCGCGCCGATCTCGCCATCCGCTACCTCGACGGGCTCGGTGGCGACAGGCTCTTGGCCCGACGAGTTCTGCTCTGCTTCCAACGCATCCACGTCGACGGCCAGTTCGTCGATGTTGCTCAACGTCTCGTCGATATCCTCGAGTTCCTGATCGTCGACGTCGAACGCATCTTCGTCCCGGACCATGTGCAGGACGACCTCGGCCATGCCGGACGGCTTGCGGCTCTTCGTACCCTGAAAGACCACGTCCTTCATTTCGGCACCTCTCAGCGACTTAGCACGCTGTTCACCCAAGACCCAGGATATCGAATCCGAAACGTTCGACTTGCCGCAGCCGTTCGGCCCGACAACCGCCGTGATCCCATTCCCTGTGAAGACTATTTCGGTGTAGTCTGCAAATGACTTGAAGCCCGTAATTTCTAGGCGTTGGAGTTTGAACATTGTATAGTGCTGCTAAGAGTGGATAGCACTACATTTTGGGGTATAAGGCAGTAATAGTCAAACGAATTTGCCTGCTCTAACACCGAAATTCGGACACGAAAATTGCCCGGAATCTCCCCAAATCATGGTCGAGATCTCCGGGCTAAATTGGCGGATATCAGAAAATTTGTGCGTGGCTAGAACTTTTCCAGACTAGTATCCCGAAGTCCTTGTTTTTCTGCTCTCTCGTTGTCGAGTTCTGTAAGGACATCGAGCAAGAAATTCGTATTGCTGGTGACGTTTATAACGACCGGGAATTCGGTCTCGGCGATAGAGAATTCGAAAGTACCGCTGTTCAGTTCGATAATTTCGCGAAATGCCTTCACACCGTTGTTCCCGTTACATTCCGCATCAACGATCTTACCCTCGTTAAATGCAACGCTTGCAAGGTGCAGATCGGATTTTAAGACTAAAAGACCGGTCATTTTCGCGTTCTCGATAACCTGAACGGCGTCGAAAATGCTTACATAGCCAAGATTCCCCGCAAACGTAACGTCCGTTCGAACCTTTTGCGGCGAGCGGTCACGCTTGTCGACGATGTCCGGCCGGCGTGCGCGTCGAATCGCCTCGAGCCCAGGAGCGACGGAAATACGCGGGTCGAGTAATTTTGCCTCCTGCAGGCGGTCGTAAGCCAGGTCGAACTCCTCGCGCGCGATGTAAAGCGAGACCAGTGCAAGACACTGCTTCGCCGCCTCGTTGAGGTTTTTCTGCTTGATCGAGATGTCCCGCATCTTTTCACGCAGCGGTATCGATCTGGGACTGCGTTCTATCGACTCACGAAGGAGTTTGAACGCTTTGTCAGGCGAGGCATACTTTACGAATAGGTCCGCATCAAGCAGAACGCTTTCGATCGAGACTTCAGAAACTGGAGTTGTTGCTTCAAGAACTGGAGACATAAGGCAAGATTGAACAACTATGTTCAACACTCTTAAACTAGCATAATTTGGCAGTCAAAGTCACCAATTTTCTGTCATTTCTCTGGTCAGTTTGACGCGAAAAGTTAAGCGGGGCGGTTTGCCTGCCAAGAGCTAGCCGTCGATGCGGACGTGCGCGAAAACCGAGGCCACCGGGCTATTTGCCTTCTCCCGCAGCGGCAATTCGGTAAACTTCGAGGTAGCGTTCCGGGTCGGCATCAAAGCTATCCTTACACTCCGATGAACAAAAATAATAATATCGCGCCTCATATTCAGAGCGGCCGGCTGCGTTGCCGTTCTCAACGCTCATTCCACAAACAGGATCTATGTTTTCCATCTGAGACCTCCAATCCAGGCGTACTTCCCGTCGACGCGGCAGATTGCATGCAATATATTTTTAACATTAAGTGACGGCACGCTTAGTATCGTGGCATACGACCGGCGGCGATTTGGCTTGGAAATGAATCCAAATCGATGATGGAGGCGAAGTCCCATATGTCGAAAAGATCGTCAGGAAGGTACTAAATGATCGCACAGACAGCAATTAATCCATGTTCATCTCCCGCAACAATCGCCGCAAAGACAGTTTTTAAGGAAGCCGACGCATTTTTGCCGACCGAGTACGGCAACTTCCGTATAGCGGGTTACCGGGCGGTCGAAACCGGGGAGGAGTTCGTTTGCGTCTACAAAGAAAGCAGCAACGGTGATAGATCAGCAGCACCAGTCCGCATACATTCCCAATGCCTCACAGGGGACGTGTTTCACTCGGTGAAATGCGATTGCGGCCCGCAGCTTGAACGGGCCCTCAAGACAATTGCCGCCGAGGGCAAAGGTGCGGTTGTCTATCAGCACCAGGAAGGCCGCGGAATCGGGATAATCAACAAGATCAAAGCATACTCTCTTCAGGACGAAGGCGCAGACACTATCGAGGCTAACCTCATGTTGGGTCTGGACGTAGACCTACGAACTTACGGCCAGTGTGTCGAGATCATTCATGACCTCGGGTTTACAAAGGTCAAAGCGATGACCAACAACCCAGAGAAGATACAGGCAATGCGGGACGGCGGCCTCGAGGTTACCGAACGGTTGCCGATCGAGTTTGAGCCATCGGAACACACCAAGAAATATCTGAGCGTCAAGAAGTTTCAAATGGGCCACTTCCTAAACATGGTTACCCGAAACGCGTAGTGACCTTGCAATAAAATAAAAAGAAGGGCCGGCGTACTGCCGGCC
>JAUCQE010000133.1 GCA_030372865.1 Pyrinomonadaceae bacterium | reverse complement strand
CGCTGTCTCGTGGGCTCGGAGATGTGTATAAGAGACAGATGTAAAACATCGCCGAACTGACCCGGCCGTTTTCCATTCCAACGTCAGCGACCGTGAACGTCTCCTGCGTTTCGCGGTACTTTTCAAGTTCGGCTTGCGAGGCAAACTTTTTCCATTTTGGTTTCTCGGTCGAAACGTCGGCAAAGATCAGGTATTGCCCAGACTCCTCGGTGTCCGCGCAGTTCCCCAACGGCGCCGATCCCGGAACCGCCGATTGGGCTAGAACGGATGCGGAGAAGCCGCCGGCAGACGAAAACAGAAACGCGACCAATGCAAAGAAGAGGCGAGAGATCATAATTGAGAGAATAAGATTGAGCTGACTTAATTTCGCTCGGTAGTATATCAGAGGTCGTTCCGTCCGAAACTATTATTTTCAGACTGTGGCAAGAATGATCCACAGAAACTATTGACCTTATGTTTGTAGCCGGAACAGTGATCATCGGCGGCGGCGTTGTCGGAGCGAGTGTGGCGTATCACCTTGCCGAACGCGGGGCGACGGACGTGCTCGTGCTTGAACGCGAGGATGTGCAGGGTCGCGGTTCGACGGGAGCGGCGACGGGCGGTGTGCGGTCGCAGTTCGAGACCGAGGTCAACATCTGGATGTCGATGTACTCGATCGATTTCTTCCGCAATTGGGATTACGAGACGGGCTACGAACCGCGGGGCTATTTGTTTTTCGCGACCACCGACGAACAGTTCGACTACCTGAAACGCAACGTCGAAACGCAGCGCGACCTTGGCGTCCAGGGCGTCGAGATCGTAGATGCGGGATCGATCCGGAAGATGATACCTGGAATGAATTGCGACGATATCCGGGGCGGCAGTTTCGGCGCGACCGATGGCTTTATCGACCCGCTGGCGGTGATGCGGAGCTTTACCGAAGGTGCGGTCAAACGCGGCGTGAGGCTCGAAACCGGAACTGCGGCAATGTCGATCGTTACCGAAGGCGGCCGGGTCGCGGGCGTCGAGACGAGCGATGGCAGGATCGATTGTAAGAATGTCGTCGTCTGCAGCGGGGCGTGGGCAAAACTGCTGGCGGCAACCGCCGGCATATCGCTGCCGGTCGAACCCCTGCGGCGGCAGATAGTT
>JAUCQE010000132.1 GCA_030372865.1 Pyrinomonadaceae bacterium | reverse complement strand
GTTGTACACGTGCGACCCGGCCTTGAGCACGCCCGAGTACACGCGGATGAACGTCAGGCGGCCGACGAACGGGTCGGTCGCGACCTTGAACGCCAGCGCCGAGAACGGCGCGTCGTCCGACACCTCGCGCGACTCCAACATCGCGTCGTGCTGCGGCGCGTGCCCCTCGATCGCGGGCACCTCGACCGGCGACGGGAGGAAGTCGATGACCGCGTCGAGCAGCGCCTGCACGCCCTTGTTCTTGAACGAGGCGCCGCAGAGGATCGGCACGAACTTCATCGAGCACGTCGCGACGCGGATCGCGTGGCGGATCTCGTCGTTCGTGAGCTCCTCGCCCGCGAGGTACTTCTCCATCAGCGCCTCGTCGTGCTCCACGACCTTGTCGACCAGCGCGTGGCGCGCCGCCTCGACGGCCTCCTGGAACTCCGCCGGCACGTCGACCACCGAGATCTACACCGTTCGGAACTCGTCGGCAGCGTCAGATGTGTATAAGAGACAGCCGCAATTCTCACAGTGCTGTTTGCCGTTATCTCGGCGGCGGCGGCACCGCGGGTGGAAAAGGTCGAGCCGCCGAACTGGTGGGCCGGCCACACGCTTAACCCCGTCCGCGTGATGGTACGCGGCGAGGGATTTAAGGGTGCGAGCGTCGTTTCACGCGACCCGCAGCTTGCAGTTTCGAACATACGAATCAACGATCGCGGCGACCATATTTTCTTTGACGTCGCGATCTCGCCCGCGACGCGGCCAGGGAGCTACAAGTTTGACCTGACGACGCTTGCCGGTGCGGTGACCGTTAACTTTGAGGTCAAGCCGCAGCTTACGCCGCGCTCTCGCGAACAGGAGATAACGAGCGACGACATCATCTATCTGATAATGACCGACCGTTTTGCGGACGGCGACACGAGCAACAACAAGGACGTCGACAGGGCGAACCCACGAGGCTGGCATGGCGGCGACATCAAGGGCGTCATCTCGCGGCTCGATTATTTGAAGGATCTCGGAGTGACGGCGATCTGGCTGACGCCGTGGTACGACAACCCGGACGAACCGAACCGCTGCGACCAGCCGTGGTGCCCGTACACTAACTATCACGGTTATCACGCGATAGATTACTACGCGGTCGAAAATCATTTCGGCACGATGGCGGATGTCCAGACGCTCGTCCGCGAGGCCGAGAAACGCGGGATGAAGGTCATTCAGGACCAGGTGGCTAACCACGTCGGCGTGCAGCACGAGTGGGTGAAACGGCCGCCGCTCGCGAATTGGTTCTCGCCCTTCAAACAGAATACTTTCAACGATTCGGCGGTGTTTTCGCCGAACGCCTCACAGGCGGAACGCGACGTCCTTCTCCGCGGATGGTTCAACGAATTCCTGCCCGACCTCAATCAGGACGAGCCTGAGGTCTCGCGCTATTTGATACAGAACGCGCTGTGGTGGATCGGGATGACGGGCATCGACGGCATTCGGCAAGACACGATCCAGTACATGCCGCGGACGTTCATCCGCGATTGGTCGACGGCGATACAGAAGCAGTACCCGGATTACTATCTCGTCGGCGAGGTGCTCGAGATGGACTCGGCACATCTGTCATTCTTTCAAGGCGGGAAGGCCGGCTGGGATGGCATAGATACTAAGCTCCCGAGTGTTTTCGATTTCAACCTTTGGGATGCCTCGCGCGATGTCTTTACGGGCAAGAAGCCGGCATCGGCTCTCCGCGACGTGCTGAAGTACGACGGGCTTTATTCGAACATCAACCGCGTGACGACGCTGTCGGGCAATCACGACCTCGACCGTTTCATGTCCACGCCCGGTGCGACGCCGGAAGGCGCAATGATGCACATGGCGTTCATGATGAGCGTCCGCGGCATCCCGCAGATGTACTACGGCGACGAGCTAGGCTTGACCGGCGGGCACGATCCGGAAAATAGGAACGACTTTCCCGGCGGCTTTCCCAGCGATACGCGAAGCGCTTTCGCGTACGAAGGTCGGACCGATGCCGAACAGCGGGTGTTTGAATGGACGCGGGATTGGATAAAGTTACGACGTGAAAATCGCGCGCTTAGCGAAGGGCGAACGACAGACGTTTTTTACGACGCAGGGGTGTACGTTTTTGAGCGGACCGCGGGTAAAGAAAGTGTGATCGTAGGTTTCAACGTCTCGGATAAACCCAGAAAGATCACCGAGGCCGGCGGGCTTGAGATACCACCGCGATCGGCGGTTTATAAAGTAAGGAAATGACAGCTCCGGAGGGCGGACAACTGTTGTCGGAAGTCTTGATCGCAGCATTCAGGCGGGACGGGCACGTGCTTGTGAACGGGGTGGCGACGAAGGAGGAGATCGTAAAGTATGCACCGACAATCTCCGCTGCAAGTTATCGTAACTCGACCGAGCAGCGGCCGATGGAGGAGCGGGACACTTACGGCAAGGCGTTTCTTCAAGTGATGAACCTCTGGCGGTCCGATGACGAGGTTCGGGAGTTCGTTTTTGAAAAGAGGTTTGCACGGATCGCGGCGGAATTGCTCGGGGTCGAGCGCGTGCGGCTTTACCACGACCAGGCACTTTTCAAGGAGCCGGGCGGCGGGCTGACGCCATGGCATCAGGACCAATATTACTGGCCGCTCGACACGACGAACACGGTGACGATGTGGATGCCGCTTACCGATATCGACGAAGAGATGGGGATGCTCACGTTTGCATCCGGCTCGCACAAGTTCGGAGCGATCGGCAGCCTCGCGATCTCAGACGAAAGCGAAGCGGCCTACAACGCCTACATCGCGGAGAAGGGTTTCCCGATAACGAAAGCCGAGCGTATGGCCGCGGGCGACGCGACGTTCCATTACGGATGGACGATACACTCCGCCGGGGCAAACCGTTCGACACGCCCGCGTGAGGTGATGACCGTGATCTACTTTGCCGACGGTGCCCGTGTGACGCCGCCCGCTAACAGCAACCAGGTTGCGGATATGGAAGCGTGGCTTGGCGGGCGAATTCCGGGTGAAATTGCGGATTCGGAGATGAATCCGGTCTTGAACTGATTATGAATTTTCCAAGAGCATCGGGGATACTGCTTCATCCAACGAGCCTGCCGGGCGACTACGGTATCGGCGACATGGGGCCGGAGGCGTATTCCTTTGTCAATTTTCTAGAGGACGCACGGCAGACCTATTGGCAGATATTGCCGCTCGGGCCGACGGGCTACGGCGATTCGCCATACCAGTGCTTTTCGGCCTTTGCGGGCAACACGCTTTTGATCTCGCCGGAAAAGCTCGTCGAGGATGAACTGCTGACGCCGGAGCAGATCGCCGATCGGCCGCAGTTTCCGTCGCACAAGGTGGATTTCGGCGCGGTCTACGAGTGGAAGAACAAGATATTGCCGCTGGCGTACGACAGCTTTCACCACACGACGAGCGTCGATCTCCGCGGCAAGTTCGAGACTTTTAACCAGGAGAACGAGTGGTGGCTGAACGATTACGCCGCCTACAAGGCGATCAAGGCATCGCAGGGCCAAAAGGCGTGGTACGAATGGCCGGAGCCGCTGAAACTGCGCGAACGCGGTGCGATGGCCGCGATAACCGAACAGCTTTTTGACCAGATACAGGCGGAGAAGTTCTATCAGTTCCTGTTCTTCCGCCAATGGAACGCGTTGAAAGAATACGCGAACAAGCACGGCGTTAAGATCATCGGCGATGTGCCGATCTTCGTTGCTCTGGATTCGGCAGACGTTTGGTGCAATCAATCGAAATTCAAACTGAACGAGGACGGTTCGCCGAAGGTTGTGGCGGGCGTGCCGCCGGATTATTTCTCAAAGACCGGACAGCTATGGGGCAATCCGATCTATAACTGGGAAGCGATGCGACGCGATGGTTTCAGCTGGTGGATCGCCCGCGTGGCGTTCACGCTGAAGACGGTCGATGTGGTGCGGGTGGACCATTTCCGCGGATTCGCCGCGGCGTGGGAAGTGCCGGGCGGCGATAAGACGGCGGAGAACGGCCGCTGGGTGGACGTGCCGGGCAAAGAACTGTTTCAGGCGCTGAAGCGTGCGCTGAAGGAATTGCCCGTGATAGCCGAGGACCTTGGCGTGATCACGCCCGACGTCGAAGAACTGCGCGACGGTTTCGGGTTTCCGGGAATGCGGATACTGCAATTCGCTTTCGGCGGCGACGCGAACAATCACGACCTGCCGCACAACTACATTAAGAATTGCGTGGCCTACACCGGCACTCACGACAACGACACGACGGTCGGTTGGTGGCTTTCGCAGGCAGGTGCGGGCTCGACACGCGACGCCGAGGACATCAGCCGCGAACGCAACTACGCTCTCAAATACCTTTGCACGAACGGCGACGAGATCCATTGGGACCTGATTAGAGCCGTTTGGGG
>JAUCQE010000131.1 GCA_030372865.1 Pyrinomonadaceae bacterium | reverse complement strand
TTCATCAAGCCGGGCACAAAGGTCTACGAAGGAATGATCGTCGGCGAGAACGCCCGTGCGGTCGACCTCGACGTCAACGCCATCAAGGAAAAGAAGTTGACGAACATGCGTACGACCTCGGCCGACGAAGCAATGCGCCTCGTCCCGGTCCGCGAAATGTCGCTCGAACGTGCACTCGAGTTTATCGCCGACGATGAACTGATCGAGGTAACGCCGAAAGCGATCCGCCTCCGCAAACGCGTGCTGAAGGCCAACGAACGGCCAAAGAAATAAATAATTACAAACTTGAGCGCATAAAAGGCCGGCATTACTGCCGGCCTTTTTATACGAAAGATACGCGGCGTCGGTTCAAGGCAATTGCCGCATTTCCCTCGACCGTCGTTTCCTCGGGGTGACCGGTTGGGTTACCCCTTCGAAAAAATGCCCGCCTCGCAAGACCGATTCGCGGATCTCCCGAATGATGCGCCGTTTGTCTTCGGTCTCGGCAAATCGCTTTACCTGTTTGATCTGCTCGGGCGTGCCGCCGCCGGCAACAGACTGCCATTCTATTAACTTGCCGCTCCACGCAACGATCTCAACAAGCAAAGGGATCAATTCCAATCCTTTCTCGGTCAGTGAGTATTGGTCCTTTCGTTTGTCGGCCGGGTGCGGCTTTCGGATAAGGATGCCGTTCTTTTCCAACTGGGCCAATCGCGATGCCAGGATATTCGTCGCGATACCTTCGTCGGAATTAAGGAACTCGCTATAGGTCTTCTTCCCCCAAAAGACCATATCTCGCACGATCAAAAGGGACCATTTATCGCCAAAGGTCTCTAGGCCAAAATTGACCGGACAGTTAGACCGCAGTTTTTCAGTGGGCTCGGACATACTTCAATAATAACACACTTGCATTGTGCAAGCTATTTTTCTTGTATTTTGCAAGTTATTGATGTAGGGTGTATTTGAGAGGGCGAAATAAGCACAACAGGAGGAGCGAATATGTTCAAGAACACCGAAACATTCAGCAGCTTCTCCGTGGACGACATTGCCAAAGCAAAAGCCTTCTACGGAGACCGGTTAGGACTAGACCTTATCGAAACGCCGCAGGGCCTGGCACTGAGGCCTGCCGGAGGCGGCGAGGTTTTCATCTATCCAAAAAAAGATCACCAGCCTGCGACGTTCACAGTTCTCAATTTTAAGGTAAAGGACATTGATCAGTCAGTCTCCGACCTTGCAGGGATCGGCATTACGCTCGAATCATTCGGCGGCGACATGCAGACGGATGAAAAGGGTATCTTTCGCGGCAAAGGCTCTGATCCGCAAGTCGCGTGGTTCAGAGACCCGGCTGGCAATTATCTCTCAGTGATCGAGTTGGCCTCCCAAGCAAGTCACTCAGGGTAAAGCGGTAATGAAACCGCAGCATATTTTTCTTGACACGCCGGTCCGGCCTTTGTTATTTTACCGTTTAGTTAAATAACCAAACAGTTAATACAGGACCTGATCCAAGGAGTAGTACCATGTCAAAAAATCGAACAGAGATCGTAGAAATGATTAATGATGCATTTACCGCGGGCGATACCGAGGCGTTCCTATCGCATTGTTCCGATGACCTTTCGTGGACGATGGTCGGCGACCGCACGGTCAACGGCAAAGACGCCGTTCGCAAGTTCATGGGAGAGATGGAAGGCTTCGAACCGCCGAAGTTTACGGTCGATTCGCTCATCGAACTAGGCAACACCGTCGTTTGCTACGGCGATATGACGATGAAAGGCGAGGACGGCAAGGTCGGCAAGTATTCGTACTGCGATATTTAAGACCTTCGAGGCGATGAGGTCTCAGGGCTTCGGTCATTCGTTGTAAAGCACAAGGAAGGGGCCGAATCGGCCGGCACTGCGACGGCATAAACCGCAGTTCAAGAGCAAGGGGGAAATTCCTGCAACAGGAATATGCAAACACAACAAGATAGGTTGAGCGCAACGTTCGCCGCATTGGCGGACCCGACACGCCGGGCGATCCTGGCACGGCTTTCAAGCGGAGAGGCTTCGGTTCAGGAGATCGCGAAGCCCTTTAAGATGACGCTGCCGGCAGTTTCAAAGCACCTCAAGGTGCTTGAAAAAGGCGGCCTCATCCGTCGGGGCAGATCGAAACAATGGCGGCCGTGCTATTTGGTGGCCGAGCCTCTCAAGGAAGCGGCGGACTGGGTGGAACAGTACCGTAAATTTTGGGAAGCAAGCTTCGACCGGCTCGACGATTACCTGAAAGAACTTCAGGCAAAAGAAGCCGCCGCTAAGAACGGAAAGCCCAAAGCCGCGGCACCGAAGAAAAGGAAAAAGAAAGATGGACACGATAAGTAGTGCGGCAGCAGCGACCGCCGACCGCGAGATCTCGGCAGTGCGTGAATTCGACGCTCCGAGAGAGCTTGTCTGGAAGGCCTGGACCGACCCCGAGCACATCTCAAAATGGTGGGGCCCGGAGGGCTTCACGACCACGACCGATAAGTTCGACTTTCGCCCGGGCGGCGTCTGGCACCACACGATGCACGGCCCCGACGGCACCGACTACTGGAACGAGATCACCTACACGGCCATCGTCGAGAACAAGCTGATCGAATACGAGCACGGCCCGAGCCATCCCTTCAAGACCACTGCGATCTTTGAGGATGCCGGAGCCGGACGAACACGCATTATCTGGCGAATGGTATTCCCGACCGTCGAAGAAAAAGAACTGGTCATCGGAAAATACAACGCCGAGAGCGGCCTGAAAGAAACCATCGATCGCCTCGGGCATTACCTCGAGGAGTTAAGTAAATAGGAGAAAGATCATGGCAAACAAAACCGAAGTCATTGCCGAGCCCGGCAAACAGGAACTATTCATCAAGCGTGAGTTCGACTTTCCGCGCGACCTGGTCTTCAGAGCGCACATCGATCGCGACATCTATCAAAAATGGGTCGGTCCGAACGACCTGAAGATGACGATCGATCGCTGGGAACCGCACGCGGGCGGTTCGTTCAATTTCACGCACGAGCGCGGTGGGCATAAATACAACTTCTTCGGTGTCTATCACGAAGTGCTTGCCCCCGAACGGATCGTCGGCACGTTCGAATTCGACGGCCTGCCCGAACGCGGCCACGTGATACTTGGCGTCACGATGTTCGAAGAGCTTACCGGCAACCGCTGCCGGCTCGTTCACCAATCCGTATTTCGCTCGGTCGAGGACCGCGACGGAATGGTCATGTCCGGCATGGAACGCGGAGTCCGCGAGGGCTACGAAAAGCTCGATGTACTTCTCGCCGGAGAAGGCACCGCTGCAACTGCGGTCCCGCGAGGCTAAATTAGGCGCAAGGAGTAACGAGCAAAGTGAAGGCAGTAAAGCAAATAGGAAATGAACAAGTTGCGGCGTTTTTCGCGTCGCTCGATCATCCTCTGAAGCCGGTCATGGAGGATATCCGGCGACGGATACTGGCGGTCGATAATTCGATCACCGAACAGATAAAGTGGAAGGCCCCGAGCTTTGTCCACGCCGGCACGGACAAGATCACCTTCAATGTACACCGGAACGGTAAGCTCCTGCTGATATTCCACAGAGGGGCAAAGCCGAAGCCGCTTGCGAAACCCGGCCGCTTGATCGAAGACCCGACCGGGCGGCTGGAATGGCCGGCAGACGACCGTGCTGTACTAACGATCGGCAGTGCCCACGAACTCGAGCAGCTTGGGGACGCTTTTGAAAAGCTGGTTCGCACCTGGCTGGCGGCAGCAAGATAGTTCGAACATTTATACCTACGGAGCAATAATGACAATTCCTGCACAACAAACAAAAGAAATAGTTATCACCCGCGAGTTCGATGCGCCGAGGGAACTCGTTTGGAAGGCATGGACCGAGCCGGAGCACATCGAGAAATGGTTCGGGCCGAAAGGCTTCTCGACCCGCGTCGCCGAGCACGACCTGTCGGTCGGCGGACGCAGCACGTATGTGATGACCGGCCCGGATGGCAAAGAGTATCCGGGAACCGGGGTGTTTCTCGAGATCGTACCGATGGAACGAATAGTCTCGAGCGACGAATTCGGTGAAGGCTTTGAAAAGATAATGCCCGAAACCGAACTCCCAAGCGGTATGATCTTTACGGTACAGTTCGACGACCTCGGCGGCCGCACGCGTCTTACCCTTACGGTCTCGCACCCGACTGTCGAAGATCGCATCAAGCACGAGAAAATGGGGGTCGTCGACGGCTGGGGAACGACCCTCGACCGCATGGACGACTACCTCGAAGAACTCAAGGGCAAAACCGTCTAAACGCACATTATCTTTATCCGCGACGCCGCGTTTCTCCGGTCGACACGGCGTCGCTCCCTTTTCGGACCGGCAGGAGCGTGAAAATCTATGTCCAGTTTTAATCCCTATCTCAATTTCCCGGGAACTACCGAGGAAGCGTTCAACTTCTATCGATCGGCCTTTGGCGGAGAGTTCGAGAGGGTCATGCGGTTTGGTGAAATGCCGGGCTGCGACGAATCCCCGATCTCCGAGGCCGACAAAAGCAAGATCATGCACATCGCATTGCCGATCGGGAACGGCACCATGCTTATGGGAACCGATTCTCTCGAATCAATGGGCCAAAAGTTGACCATGGGAAACAACTACTACATCAGCATCAGCCCCGAGTCGAAGGAAGAGGCCGACCGGCTATTCACTTCCCTTTCCGATGGCGGCACTGTCGAAATGCCGATGGCCGACACTTTCTGGGGCTCGTATTTCGGCTGCTTTGCCGATAAATACGGCGTACGGTGGATGATCGACCATGCGACCACGCCGGAGGCGGCGTGACGGACGCGGTCCCAACTGCTGACGTTGCACGGCGGCCATGGGCGGGATACATCATTTCCGCCCTTCCGGTTCTTTTCCTTTTGATGGACGCAGTCGGTAAATTCGTTCAGCCTGAGCCGGTAGTTTCGGGCACGGTCGAGCTGGGATATTCGGAGAGCGTTATCCTACCGCTTGGCGTGCTGCTGCTTGCCTGTGTCGTCCTGTACGTGATCCCGCGAACCGCGGTGCTCGGGGCGATACTGCTGACCGGCTATCTTGGCGGAGCGGTGGCGACGCACGTCCGCGTCGGAAGCCCGACATTTACACATCTGTTGTTCCCGGTCTATATTGGAATCCTTTTGTGGCTGGGGCTTTACCTGCGTTCGCGTAAACTCCGCGAACTGATCCCGTTCGGATCGCTTTAACACAATGAATTCACTCGGAAATCCTGCAGCAGTCGCGGCTCGTCAGCGCGAGCTCGTTATCGAACGGGTCTTTGACGCGCCTCGCGATCTTGTTTTTGAGGTTTGGACCCAGCCGAAACATCTCGTTAACTGGTGGGGTCCGGCCGACTTCACGCTGCCGTTCTGCGAGACCGATTTTCGCGTCGGCGGCTCATATCGTTTTTGCATGCTATCGCCCGATGGTATCAAGTACTGGGTCTCGGGACGCTATCAGGAGATAGTCGAGCCCGAAACCATTCTTTTCTCTTGGGTCCGCGAGGACGAAGGCGGAAAGGTATGGTGCCGCAACATTGTGCGCGTCACCTTTGAGGACGACGCCGGAAGGACGAAGTTTCGGCTTCATCAAAAGATGTTCGAAACGGTCGAATACTGCGAGCAGCACAGCATCGGCTGGACGCAGTGCATCGATCGGCTTCAGCAGTACGTTGAATCACCAAGCTAGGAGGAACTCTATGAAAATCGCAATGATCATCGTCCGTACGTTAACGGGCCTGTTGTTCCTGTTCGCATCGCTGACTTACTTCCTGAACCTTATTACGCCGCCGGAGATGTCCGGCCCAATAAAGACGTTCAACGAAGGGCTCGCCGCTTCGGGTTATTTCTTCACGCTTTTAAAAGTGACCGAACTCGTGTGCGCGATCCTGCTCCTTGCCGGCCGGTTCGTCCCGTTTGCGCTGGTCGTGCTGTCGCCGATCGTCGTGAATATCTTCATGGTCCATCTTCTGCTGGATAGGTCCGGATTGCCTGTCGCTGTCTTCCTGGTCGCAGCGTTCGTTTTTCTCGGTCTGTACTATTGGAAGAACTTCGAGCCTCTTTTCGCTGACCGGATGGACTAGGAGCAGCTTATGGCAAAATACGTTGACGTTTACATCATCCCGATCGCCGAGGAAAACGTTGCGGGCTATAAAAAGCTCGCAACGCAAGCTTCTCGTGTATTCATGAAACACGGTGCACTCAGCTATTGCGAGTACGTAGGGTCCGATCTTTCCAGCGAGCACGGGACCATCGATTTTCCCAAGCTGACGAAGGCGAAACCGGGCGAGACCGTTATCTACTCGGCCGTCGAGTTCAAGTCCGAAGCGCACCGCAATAAGGTGATGAAGGCCGTCATCAACGACCCCGAACTCGCCGCAATGTCGCCGGACAAACCGCCGTTCGACTACAAGCGAATGGCGTACGGCGGGTTCAAGCTGCTTGTTGAGGGCAAATAGGACAACGCGGCCGAAATCGTTATACTCTTGATTTCGGCTTTACCAAGCCGCCCGTTTCAATGGCTGACGAAATTCAGGCGATCACCGGCGATGAACCTTCAGAACCGGCCGCACCGCCGCCGCCAAAAGTCACATCTCGTTACGACCGTTCGATAGTCGAAGGGCCGCTCGGGCCCGCCGTCTGGAAAAACGCGTGGCCGGCGGTACTTACCAGCGCGATAGGCGGGTTTCAGGGGATCATCGACCACGCGCTCGTCGGCAATCTTGTCGGCTTCAAGGGAAACGCGGCGATCGGCGTCAGCATTCAACTCTGGATCGCTGTCATCGTGTTCATTTCGTCGATCTTTATCGGCATGAGCGTCCTCGTCGCCCGTTTTGCCGGCGCCGGTGACGAAGAAAAGGTAAACCGCACGGTCTATCAGGCATTCCTGACGGCGATCTTTATGTCGTTCGGCATCCTTGCCCCGGTCGGGTATTTTGCCGCACCGTATCTGCTCGACCTCGTCAACGCCGCTCCCGAAGTAAAAGCAGAGGCGCTTCCCTTTCTCCGCATCATGTACGTCTTCAGCGGCGGGATGCTGATCTTCTTTATGCTCGGCGGAGCACTCCGCTCCGCCGGCGATGCACGTACGCCGATGGTCCTAGGCATCGCGATGACGGTGCTCAACCTGATCTTCAACATCATCCTGATCCGCGGCCTCGGGCCGATACCGGCGTTTGGAACGGTCGGTTCCGCAATGGGCACCAGCATCGCGTCGGGGCTCGTTGCGTTGTTTGCTCTTTGGCGGTTATGGAAAGGTGGTTGGGTCGTCTCGTTCCCTCGCGGCGGCAGCTATGCTCCGGATTGGAGCATCATCCGCAAGTTATTCAAGTTCGGGTTGCCGGCGGGTATTCAGGGAATCGCGATGAACGTCGGCGGCGTCTTGATGCTCGCGTTCATCGGCTCGCTCGCCGAGAGTGCGGCCGCACAAGCCGCGTTTGCCGTCTCTTACAACCAGCTGTTTTCGCTCATAACCTGGACGTCGGTCGGCCTGATGGGAGCAACGGCCGCGGTCGCCGGGCAGAATATCGGTGCCGGCCATCCCGAACGGGCGAACGCTGTCGTAAACGTGGCGGCCAAGTTCGGCATTATCGGGGCGGCGTTTCTCGGTTTTTTCTTTTTCTTTTTCCCGGCCCAACTGCTCGGCATCTTTAACATGACCGACCCGGCTGTCGTCTCGGTCGGCACCGATCTTCTTCGCATCCTCAGCGTGTCGGGCTTCTTTATTACGGTCGCGTTGACCTATACGGGCGGGCTTCAGGGGACGGGCGACACGAAAGGGCCACTCTATATCTCGATCGTCTCGCAGGTCATCGTTCCGCTTAGCATCTGTTTCGTTATCCAGCAGGTCGGAACGCTTCAGCCCATGCACATCTGGCTCGCTATCCTCGCCGGTCACATAACACGATGCGTTATGAGCATCATCCGCTTCCGCCAAGGCAAGTGGCGAAGCATCGTCGTAAACATCGAACCGACCGACGCCTGATCAGTCGTCGAATTCTTCTTCATCGTCCTCGGCATCGGCCTCAGCGGGGTCGAAGTCCTGATACCCATGTGAGTCGTCATAATAGTAACGCCGGGTTCCCTGGTCGTTTGCCCACGTTTCGTCCTCGCTCGGCTCGTCGTTACTCGCCGGATCTACGTTTTCGCTTTTCTGCATACTTCGCTTATACAACTGCCGGCCAGCCGCCGGCAAGTCCCGTCTAATATCCACAAACCCCTCGTTTTAGCTTACAATATCGTTATGAAGCGGACTCCAGAAGAAAAGCTCCTGAACCCTCGCCCCGGCAGCAAGATCGCCGAGGCTCGCGATTTTGGGATCGATCTGACCCAGCTGGCAGCGAATCTTCGATACACGCCGGCAGAAAGAATAAAACGGAATGATGCGGCGGCGAACTCGATGATCAAGCTCGCGGAAGCTGTTAAAAAAGCGAAGCTGCGAGAAAAGCAGAGCTCGTTATGATCAATTTGTTCGAGTTGGCAAGACGGCTCAGTGAAGCACGGGTCGATTTTGTAATCGTCGGTGGTGTCGCCATACGTGCTCACGGCGGGAACTACGTTACGGAAGATCTCGACATATGCTATTCGCGAACAAACGAGAACCTAAAACGTGTTGCCGACGTTCTGGCCCCCCTAGAACCGCGGCCTCGTAATTTTCCTGCCGGATTGCCGTACGTATTTGATTGGACTACGCTGCAGCATGGAACGAATTTCACGTTCGAGACGTCAATGGGCGATATCGACCTGCTCGGTGGAGTGAAAGGCGTTGGGAATTTCGATGACTTGGTCAAGAACTCGTTGAAGATCGATCTGGACGGACACGAAACCTACGTTCTTTCGGTTCCCACATTGATAATAGCGAAACGGGCGGCCGGGCGGCCGAAAGATGAAGCCGGATTAAAAGTACTCGAAGCACTTCAAGAAGCTACTGAAAATCAATGAATATGATGAACAGACTTCGCACCCTACGATTGCGGAGTTTACTGCTGTGTCTAATTTTGTTGAGCTTGCATTCGGCAGCTCAAAACCTCACCGTTCGCCAGATAATGGCGGAGCCGTCGCTCGCGGGGATGCGTGTCGAGGGCGAGAAGCTTTCCCCTGACGGTGGAAAGGTGGCTTTCCTTTGGAACGCAGAAGGCAAGATGCCGCGTGACCTATATCTTGCTGACACCAGCGGCGTCAACAAGCCTGTAAAGATACTCAGTCCGGCAGATCTGCCGATCCCGACTCCTTCGCCGACGCCCGAGAACAAGCTGAACTACGGCGTCGAGGTTCGCGATGAATTTGTAAAAGCTCGTGAAAATCAAATCGGCAGCGTCGAATGGTCACCCAATTCTCAGAAGCTGATATTCACGTTTGCCGGCGACGTTTATGTGCTGACCATCGGCGAAGCAAAGCCGAGACGATTCACGAAAACCCAAACGCCTGAGTTCGGAGCAAGATTTCTCGACAATGACCGCATTCTCTACATGCAGGGCGGAAACGTTTATGTGCTGGACATTGCCAACGTGATGGTCACGCAGTTGACCAAAGAGGCGAATCCGCAGCAGAACATCGGGGTCGGTGCAGTAACACCGAGCAAGAACGGAAAGATGCTCGCATACGTCGTGACTGACAGCTCGAAACAGCGGGGCCTGATCGTCCCGAATTACCTGCCGGAGTTCACCGCGTCAAACACCTTCCGACGCGGCTGGACGGAACAGAAGGTCCTTGT
>JAUCQE010000130.1 GCA_030372865.1 Pyrinomonadaceae bacterium | reverse complement strand
ACAGCAGGCACGTCAACAGCAGCAACAGCGTGTGTGGCAGCAGGAACGTGGGCGACAACAGCAGGCCCAGCGTCAACGCCAGGAGCGTGCATGGCAGCAGGAGCGTGGGCGGCAGCAACAGATGATGCGCCAGCAGCGTCAGCGGCCGGAGCGAGCCGCGCAGCAGGATCGCGGCGGACGCAAGCAGATGGAGCAGATGCGGCAGCGACAGGAACGTGCCTGGCCGCAGCAACGCGGGCGGCAGGAACAGCGCGGCCGGATGGAGAAGGCCGAACGCGGACGCCAGCAGCAGATGATGGAACAACGCGGCCGCGATGCGCGGGTGCGTGAACAGCGTGTTCGCCGGGATGATATGATGCGCGGCCGCCGCGATGAACGCATTCAGGGCGGCAAGATCGACAGCCGAGCCGCACGCGGCGGACAGCTCTGGGAAGGATTCCCGCAGGAACGCCGACGCCAGGTAACGGACCAGCCGCCGATCGAACGTGGCGGTTACGACGACCGGAACTATGGACGCGGAAACATGAACGAACGCGGCCGCTGGAACCGCGATTCGAACGGGACTCCGCTGTGGGCGAACCGCAACTATGAGACGCCCGCATGGGCGCATCAGCGTGCGGATGAACGCCGCAAGTATCGAGAGAACCTTTGGAACGGCGGACAGACGGTCTGGGGAACGCCGTGGTACGGCACTTATGATAACGGCCGCTACTACGGACGCGATGACGACTGGGATGATGACTGGGACGGCCGCGACCGCTGGGACTATTACCAGACGACGTATGTCTACAATCAGCCGACCTACGTCGTAAACCCGTATCCGTTCTACGGGCCGGTATATTATTCGAACTATGACCCGTATTACGGCTCGTATTACCCGAGCTATTCGCCGGTATATTATTCGAGCTACGACCCGTGGTATTCGCCGCGGTACGTAGAGATCGTCGAACAGTATTACTACGACGACCCTTATTATTATGGCGGATATGATTCGTACTACGACCCGTACTATGCCGGTTATGATCCGTATTACGACCCGTACTATTCGGAGCGTTATGACCCGTATTACGGCCGGTCGCGGTATTACGGCGACAACGACTGGAAGGACGTGCTACTGAGGGTCGTGCTTGCGACTTTCCTCGGCGGTTCGGATGACGGTTATTACGACCGGTACGATCCGTATTACGACAGGGTGGCGTACCTTCCCTATCGACGCCCGAGCCCGTATTACACGATCTCGCGGCCGTGGTACGGAACGTATGACGACCCGTATTACAGCCCGGTCTACTACAGCGATTACGACCGCGGCCGGTATGACTATTACGGCTCGCCGTACATCAACTCGGGTTACGATCCGCTGCTGATGGCGGTGACAGATCGCGGCTATACCGACGACATGCTGAGGCAGGCGGTCGCGGCGGGCTACTATCAGGGCCTGCAGGATGGCATGTACGCCCGCGAACGCGGTTGGGACGATTCGAACTACTACGACCCGTACGCGTACGACGGTCGTTATTACGACGCTTATTCGACCAGTATGGCGGAACGCCGCCGGTGCATGAGCGAAGGCTATGAGCTCGGCTACCGCGACGCGATGATGGACCGTGATAACGACTATTATTACGGCGGTTACGACGACGGCTACTACGATGACGACATGGCAGGCTATGTCGATCTGGTCAGCCTTGCCCTCGGCGATGTGCTGAGAGTCGGTATCTAAACGGCAGAAATGCAGTCAGAGTGGGAGCCGGGCAAAATATTTCGCCCGGCTCCTATTTTTCATTCGTTTCTTGTGTTTTTGCCGGGAAGAGGGTTTAATTATAGTTTGCCTGTCATGGGCAGGGGACGGCCGTAGTGCCGGCCTTGATATTTAGCCGAGAGGAGGTGAGACAAAAAATGGCTCTAATATTCGTAAATAATAACGAATCGATCGAAAGTGCACTTCGCCGCTTTAAGCGTAAAGTGATCAGCGAAGAGATCATCAAAGATCTGAAAAAGCACGCTCACTTCATCCCGCCGGGACAGAAGGCGAAATTGAAATCGGCAAATGCCCGCAAGCGCAATCGCCGCAGGTTCCGCCAGCAGCGTCCGATGAACTCTTCACCGAGGCCGGGCGGCATGGGACAGGGACGTTAACCGACGTCTGATATTTAGAAAGCGGAAAGGTGAAACTGCAAAAACCGGATTCACTTTTTCGCTTTCATCGTTTTAAATCGTATTTTTATTTCCTCAATGACTTTTGAAAAGCCCCGCATTCTTTTGACCAACGACGACGGCATCCATTCCGAAGGCATTGCCGCACTAGAAGAGGCGATGAGCGCGATCGGCGAGGTTTTCGTCGTCGCACCCGAATCCGAAATGAGCGGTGCCTCGCACAGCCTGACGCTCGCACGGCCGTTAAGAATACGGCAGATCGACCATCACCACTGGACGGTCGACGGCACGCCAACCGACTGCGTGACGCTGGCGTTGAACCAGATACTTGCACCGGACATCCGCCCGCATATCTGCGCTTCCGGCATAAACCATGGTGCAAATTTGGGGGACGACGCGTCGTACTCGGGCACGGTCGCGGGAGCTCTCGAGGCAACGATCCTCGGCGTGCCCGGGCTTGCGTTCAGCCTGATCGCAAGCCGCACGTACGACTTTGACGAATCGGTCAGGATAGCCCGCGAGGTCGCGGAACGGGCCCTCCGCGAAGGCATCCCGGCCGGGACGCTCTTGAACGTGAATATCCCGAAGGGCAGGCCGAAAGGCCTGCGCGTCACCACGCAAGGATTCAAATCGGCACGGCCGGTGATCAGCGAGCACATCGACCCGCGGGGGAAACCGTATTACTGGATCGGCGAGGTGCGCGATGGATTTCGTGCCGAAGGCGGGACGGATTTCGAGGCGGTCGATGAAGGATACGTTTCGATCACGCCGATGCGGAGCGACATGACGAACCACCTCGTACTCGAGGAACTGCGGTCATGGGATATCGAACACGATCTTGACTAACGAGAAAGGGCGGACGAACCGCCCTTTCGCTTTTCGGCAGATGCCGCCGGGATCAGAAGCCCGTAAGCATTATCGAAACGTAGACCGGCTCGCCGCCGGCGACCTCGCGTACGCCCGTCCATGTCCTGCGCATCCGCAGGACGAGGGTGGGCGTCTCGATGCCCGCTAGATGATAGCGGCCGTCCACATATGCAAAACGCATCTGTGCCGTGCGGTCGCGATCGTTTCCGAAGTTGCCAAGCCCGATGATCCTTGAGCGTCCCATGTCGCGATTGACCAGGACCACTGCGCCCTGATTTGCAAGACTCGATAGCGGCCCGACGAAGTATTCGCCGGCCGTGAAATTGTACTCATTCACCGAAAAGGCAAATGGGATCGTTCCTCTGTACCGAGTCGCTAATTGGGCGGCCGAAGCAGCGTGGAACACAAAAACCAGTCCGATCGCTGCAATTAATATTGTCAATGTCCGTCTCATGACCGCCTCCTATTCTTCTTGCCGCCCGCTCAATCTCGGGGCGGCTCAAAATGAACTTTCTCTCACATTAATAACCGCGACAAACTCGCCAAAAACACCTCAACTTTCTGTTGCTTATGCATGCGGAAAGGCATATGATGTGCGCAAATGATCTACGCACCGGACGAGCCGGCACGTTTTACCGAAGTATCGGAGACGGCCGAGATCGACGGAGGGTCGATAGATCAACTGTTCACCCTGGTCTACGACGAACTCCGAAGAAATGCCCGCCGTCGGTTACGGCGCGAGCGTGCAAACCACACCCTGCAAACGACCGCTCTCGTGCACGAGGCTTACATCAAGCTGGCGGGACAAAAGCGCCTGATATTGAAGAATCGCGGACATTTTTTCGCAATTGCCGGCGAGGCGATGCGTCGAATACTTGTAGACCATGCGCGAACTCGGCATCGGGGCAAACGCGGCGGCCGGGACGAGAACCTGCCACTGAAAGAAGCCCTTTGCCGGACCGCCGAGACGATGGATATCGACATCGTTGCGTTGGACGAGGCTTTGACGCGGCTCGCCGCGATCGACGAACTTGAAGAGAAGATCGTAGAACTGCGGTTCTTTGCCGGGCTGAGCCTCGAGGAGACCGCCGCGGCACTTAGGATCTCAAAGGCTACGGTTAGCCGCGAATGGACACTTGCAAAGGCATGGCTGCACCGGGAATTGACTCGATAGGGCGATCGAATGAGGTTGAAGATGCCCGCTGTTCGACAACGAGACGTCAAGGAGATATTTCACGAGTCGCTTCGCCGCGACGCAGGTGAGGCCCGTGAAAACTACCTAACCAGTGCGTGCAGCGGGAACGACGAGCTTAGAACCGAAGTCCAGTCACTGCTTACCTCACTCGAAGACGCCAAGACATTCCTGGAAATACCGATCACCGCGGAGAGCGATCTTGAGATCGGCACCACTTCCCTCGCACCAGGTCGCGTAATATCGCATTACAGGATCGATTCACTCCTCGGCTGCGGAGGAATGGGTGAGGTGTATCTGGCAACCGACAATGTCCTTAAACGCTCGGTCGCGATGAAGATCGTGCCCGATTCTCTGTCTGCTGACAAGGCACGCGTGCGGCGGTTCGAACGCGAGGCACAGGCGATCGCCGAACTGAACCACCCGAACATAATGACGATCTACGAATTCGTAAAGGTTCGCAGAAAGAACTTTATCGTCAGCGAGTTCATCAGGGGCGAAACGGTGAGAAAGCGGCTTGCCCGCGGACCGATGCAGATCGGCGAAGTGTTAGACATTGCGATACAGACGGCCGCCGCACTCCAAGCCGCTCACAGCGCCCGAATCATCCATCGCGACATAAAGCCGGAGAATATAATGGTCCGCGACGACGGTTATGTGAAGGTGCTGGATTTCGGCCTCGCCAAGCTGACCGGCGCGACAGCGGAGCAGCGAACTCCGGAACTCAGCATGACGAGCCAGCCGGGGTTGATCCTCGGGACTTCGAATTACGTGTCGCCGGAACAGGCCCGCGGGAAAGACGTCGACCACCGGACCGACCTTTTCAGCCTCGGTGTGGTGGTCTACGAAATGCTCACGGGTACGCAGCCGTTCAAGGGTGAAACGGCGGTCGATGTCGTGGCTGAGATAATTCAAAGCGACCCGCCGCCGGTCGAAAAGCTCGACGGCAAGATCCCGAAAAAGCTTTCGAGGCTTATCAAACGGCTGCTGGAAAAAGATCCCAAAGACCGCTATCCGGATGCGGCCGAACTTAAAAGAGACCTTGTCGAGGTCAGGGAGGAGATTAAGGAAGACGAACTCGCGTGGTGGCGTTCGGACGAACGCGAGATCGACATTTACGAAATGCCGACCAATGAGCTTCCGGTAGTCGGCCGGTTAGTGCCGCCGAATTCGCGTTATTTCGTTATTCTGCTGATAATTCTCTTGCTTCTGACAATTTTCTTAGCCTACAGCGGGCTGCGATAACGGCCGCGGCCCGAAAATCCGTCCGCCAGTTTAGTAGAACAACCGCCGAACCAATATAATTCAAAAGTGATGGTCACACGCCCTTCCCCCTCAGGCAGACTTGACGGATTTGAGATACCGCGTCGGCGAATGGTCGAATACCTCGCCGGGCATTACGGCATTGCCGATGAGCGTGTGCTCGCCGCGATGGACCGCGTGCCGCGGCACCTGTTCGCACCGGAGGCCCTTCGTTCGCAGGCGTATAAGGACAACGCATTGCCGATACCTGGCGGGCAGACGATCTCGCAGCCATTTATAGTGGCGAGGATGACCGAATTACTCCACCTCGGCGGTAAGGAGCGGGTCTTGGAGATCGGGGCCGGTTCGGGTTATCAGACGGCGGTGCTCTCGGAACTTGCGAGAAAGGTCTATTCGATCGAGCGGCTGCCCGGCCTCGCGGCTGAGCTTAAGGAAAAGGTCGTCAGGTTCGGGCTCCGAAACGTTTCGGTGCGCTGCGACGACGGGACGACCGGCTGGAAGGTCTACGCGCCGTTTGACGCGATCCTGGTCGCGGCCGGCGGGCCGGAAGTGCCGATGCCGCTGCTCGAACAGTTGACCGTCGGCGGGCGGCTGGTGATACCGGTCGGCGAGACGCAAAAATCGCAGATATTGATACGCGTCTGGCGGACGGAAAGAGGATTTGAATCGGAGAATTGCGGGCCGTGCTCATTCGTCCCGCTTATCGGGGCACACGGCTGGCAGGGCTAGGGCCTCGACCGACAAAAGCAGCTAATTTTTATAACGGAGATCTTGCTTGAAGAGAGTATTCGAATATTTGCGCCGGATGAAGGCGTGGGTCGAGAGCTACGCGGAACGTCCGCATGCCCAGTGGGCGTTGTTTTGGATCGCGTTCATGGAATCGTCTTTCTTCCCGATACCGCCGGACGTTCTGCTGATCGCAATGGCGGTGATGGTGCCGAAAAAGGCGTTTCGCTACGCTCTGATATGTACCGCCGGGTCTGTGTTGGGCGGCATTTTCGGGTACTTCATCGGACGGGCATTCTTTGAAGCGATCGGCCACCCCATACTCGAGTTTTACGGGGCGATGGGGCATTACGCGACCGTTCAGCAGCTTTACAATGAGCACGCGTTCGTCGCGATCCTGTCGGCAGCATTTACGCCGATACCGTACAAGGTCTTCACGATCGCGGCCGGCACGTTTGAGATCCCGCTGCTGACGCTCGTCACTGCTTCGATCATCGGGCGGG
>JAUCQE010000129.1 GCA_030372865.1 Pyrinomonadaceae bacterium | reverse complement strand
CTCGGAGATGTGTATAAGAGACAGTCATATTTCTTTGCACGCATGAAATAATTTGCTCTGGCGACAATCACTTTTAAGTCATTTGGGGTCTCGGCGAGCATCGAGGCATAGACCGCAAGGCCGGCTTTTTCGTCGCCGGCATAATCAAGCAGAAAACGAGCTTTTGCGAATTTGTATTCAGCCTTGCCTGACTCTAGTTCGATCGCTTTATCGTAGTCCTTTACGGTCTCGGCGACGGCTGGACTGCCGGGTGCGGCGTAAGGGCTCTTTACCTCGGCCCTGACAAAGTACGCCGGCGAATATTCGGGGTCGATCTTGATCGCTGCATCTAGATCGGCAACAGCGAGCGCGACCGTCGCGGGCATTTTGGGAGTTTTCCGGACGGCCGAATTTGCCGGAGCCGCGGTGTTCGCGTTCAGCATGGTGCGGCACTTTGCCCTCTCAAGAAAGTACTCCGGCTCCTCAGGATTCGCGTTTATCGCTTCGCTGAAATGCTCGATCGCCTTTTCGCACTCGAACTCCTCCATGCTCGCCTTACCTTTTCGAAAGCTATCTTCACCGGCCCGCATTTCCTGCGAGACCAGCGAGCCCACGAACATTGTCAGGTAGAGGGCGGCAAGCCCTGCCGCACATCCGATCAGTTTTTTTCCAAACACTCTTTAGCCCTCCGGAGTAAACTCGCGAACGGGCTTAATAATAGAACATATTTACTTTGACCGTACGATAATTTAGAGTTCAGACTTATGAGCACATCAGACACGGGATACGACATCACGCCGCTTTCGGCAGAGGCGATCGAGCGGCTTGCACAGGACCTGAACGAAGAGGAGTACCGCATCCTTTTGGATCACGGCACGGAGCCGCCGTTTTGCGGGACGCTGCTGGATAACAAACTTGACGGCACTTACGCCTGCCGTCTTTGCGGGCTGCCGCTTTTCAGTTCAAAGCACAAGTTCAACTCCGGCACGGGCTGGCCGTCGTTCTACACGCCTTTCGACAAGGACCACCTCACCAACATCGAAGACAACAGCTACGGCATGCGCCGGATAGAGATCCGCTGCGCACGCTGCGGCGGACACCAGGGCCACGTCTTCCCCGACGGCCCTCCGCCAACCGGCCAACGCTACTGCCTAAACTCCGCCTCACTCGAATTCTTCGAAGACGGCGAAGACATCCCGCAGAAATCGTGATACCAGGTACGGATGAAACATCAATTCGTCGTGGCGTTTATAGGAGTTCTGATTGTGAGCCTCGCCGGCTGTGCGGAATCAACACCGCCAGCCGTTAACGAGCCAGTTCATACAAATGAGGCCACCGTTGCTCAGGAAACTCCTACCGCTCCTACGCCGCTGCCCCCAAATGTCCGAAAAGACTCCGAAGGAAATCTCATAAAATCTGACGGCTGGCCGATCCAGGAGATCATTCCCAAAGAAACCTGGAAAAGAAGGGCGACCGGCAAAACTAAGAAAGGGCGGACCGTGATTTACCACGTTCTGACGATTACACCCGAAGGCCGGCCTGTAGCAGAAGCGGCGGGGCAATATTCAGAAGAGGGCGTTCGTAAAGATTTCTACGTTTGGCGGATTCGCTCTGTTGAAGAACTGTCCGGACGCGACGGAAAGATCTTTTGCTATCGGTATGAAGCAACTCTATTCGACACGAACACCAATTCAAACGGGTTTGCAACGGCTACCGGCTATAATCTTTGCGACTACGATGGAGATGGGAAATACGAGTTTAACGGCTTCAGATATCCATTGATAGTTCCCGATTGGGTGAAATCACTGCCCGGCGATCCTGCAGCCATAGATAACAACGCCAACCGAGAGCCGGACTGCGGCATTCTTTGTGCCAAGTAAAAGGACAGAGAATATTGCCCGAAGTGCCCGCGACATTAATGAACGGTAGGGGCGAGAACGCCGGCTGATACTCAAAAACTCCTATGCAAGACGAACCAGACTTCCCTCAATTCGGCGATTCCGACGGCCGTGAACCGGTCGGCATCGGCAAGGTCGCCTATGCCGTATTCGCGGTCCTGCCCAATCTCATCCTGCTGCAGGTTATCTTCGGCGGAATGTCGGGCCTTCAAGGCTCCCTTCTTTCTCTGCTCTCGCTGATACTCAGCGTCATTGTTACAATTCCCGGCGTCGTGAAATTCCTGCTGGCTCGCAAAAACAACGAATCGACGAAATTCTGGAAGATCGCCACCCCGGTTGCGGCCCTTCCGCTGATATTCTCAATCCTCGGTTTCTTCGTTCCGACCCCGGCCGTTCGATTTGGGCCATAAGCCCTCGCATACGAAATACAGGCTAAAAACAAACTGGAAACTCGAAACTCGCTACTCGAAACTGGTGTAAAATTCGCCGGCTGCCAGCCCTCAGCCGCGAGCTTCCAGCCGAAGCCGCCGATCAACAAGCTGGAAGCTGATAGCTGAAAGCTGGCAGCTGAAATAAAAATTCTCTTTCTCCTCTCTGCGTTGAACGTTCTCAAAACCTCGGGCCCATCCGAGATCGGAGGAGCCGATATTAGCGGCTCCTCTCAACCAGAACATCAACCGTTTGAAATAACACCGCCGCCTGCGGCACGGCCTACATCGGGAAGGCCGGTTCGGCCCGACTCTGTGTTTCTGACCTCCCAGTAATATGTGACCTTGTACACGCTGTCGTGGCCGCGGAATTCGACGGTTTCCTCGGGCGAAAGTTTGGTGCCATCGCCCCAGCGAAAGTCTTCCGAGCCGATCTCCACAGCGATGTCACGCGGATAAAAAACATCGTCGCTGACGCCGGCGGAAAGCTTTTCTTTGAGGTAACCGATTACTATCGGAAGAACGACGGCCCAAATGGCTGCCCATGTTAGGCCGGCAACGCCTGCACCTCGGGCCTCCATATCCGCCTTCGCCTTCGCGGTCTCTTCTTTTAGCTTTGCAAACGCCTTTTCGGCAATGTCATTGAACCCACCGCCATCGATCTCTGCAAGCATTAGAAGAGCACGGCATTCCTTTGGAAAGGTACCGCCCTGCGGGACCTCGAGTGTCAGCAGCGTCTTTGGCGGAAAATGGGTAATCTCGCC
>JAUCQE010000128.1 GCA_030372865.1 Pyrinomonadaceae bacterium | reverse complement strand
GCCAGATGCTCCGCTGGGTCAAGATCAAAGAGGTCGGCGATACCGAATTCCTTATGGAAGAACAGGTTGACCGCTTCCGTTACGAGGACGAGAACCGCCGCGTTCGCGACGAGGGCGGCCAGCCCGCGGTCGGCGAACCGCTGCTGCTCGGTATCACGAAGGCATCGCTTTCAACCGACTCGTTCATTTCGGCGGCCAGTTTCCAGGAGACGACTCGCGTCCTTACCGAAGCGGCGATCTCCGGACGCGTCGACTATCTCCGCGGCCTGAAGGAGAACGTCATCATGGGACGCCTCATCCCGGCCGGTACCGGGATGAAGTATTACCGCAACGTCAAGATCGACTTCGATCCGACCGAGAACCGCAAGCAGGAAGACGAGTTTGACGAACTCGAGAACATCCGCGGCGGCCTCGACATCCCGATCCTTGCGGGCGTTCCGGGCGTCGGCGACGGCGAAGACGTTGAGGACTTCGACGGCGATGAGTCGTTAGAACTCGAAGGCGAAGAGGAATTCGATATCGACGAGGCGATGAAGATCGATCTCGACGATGACGAACTTTAGTTCTCATTTAGCAGAAAGTAAGAAAGGCCGGAGGCAGATCGCTTCCGGCCTTTTTTTGATCGCACAGGCAGAGGTTGAGTTTTATCGATACAACAGCAGCCGATCTGTGATACAATCTGACCGGCGGCTACGCCGTCCGATATTTGAAAATTTATGCTCAGCAACCCTTCGGAATCTGTCCCACGGGCGACCGTTTCATCGAACCGATAAGTCGAATCATTCCAATACTTAGGTTTTTACGGTTTTTTTCGTCGAAATTGCGGGACAAGACGCGTAAGTTGTTGAGTTGATGAGAGTTATTTGTCCCAAAAGGCGTGGGACAAGCCTGGGACAAAAAGATCCGCGAACGGGTCACGTCCGCGGATCTTTTGTATCGGTTTGGCGTCAACCTACCAGATCGAACAGGCGTTGTCGCGAACCATCGCGTCGCCCTGTTTGCAGCCGAATGCCTGACGGAACTGCGGCATGTTCGAGAGCGGGCCGTTGACGCGCCATTTCGGCAGCGAGTGCGGGCCGGTTTGGACCTGCCGGCGTTCAGCCTCGGGCGTATACTTGCCGGCCCAGATCTGGCCCCAGCCGAGGAAGAATCGCTGTTCGGGCGTGAAGCCGTCGATATCTGCCGGACGCGGCTTGCCTTCGAGCGAACGCATGTATGCATCGTAGGCGACCGAGAGGCCGGCAAAATCACCGATGTTCTCGCCGAGAGCAAGCTTGCCCTGCATGAACAGCCCCGGCTGAACCTCGTAGTTATCCCACTGTTTTACGACACAGGCGGCTCGTTCCTCGAACTTCGCCCGGTCCTCGGCGGTCCACCACATCTTGAGATTGCCCTCGGCATCAAAGCGGCTGCCCTGGTCGTCTAACCCGTGGGTGATCTCGTGGCCGATAACGCCTCCGATCGCTCCGTAATTTATCGCGTCGTCCGCGTCGAAATTAAAGAACGGCGGCTGAAGGATTCCGGCCGGGAAGGTGATCTCGTTATTCACGGGCGAATACGAGGCGTTCACGGTCGGCGGGGTGAATCCCCAACGTGCCTTATCACGCGGCTTGCCGAGATCGTCGAAGTTGCGGCGAAGCTGGAACTTGTTCGAACGCTGCACGTTAGCGGCATACGAGCTGCGGTCGATCGTCAGGCCCTTGTAACCGCGAAGCACGTCCGGATAACCGATCTTCCGCTTAAAGGTCGAAAGCTTTTTCTGCGCTTCGGCCTTTGTCGCGGGGCTCATCCATTCGAGGTTGTCGATGCGTACCTTCATCGCCGCCATCAGGTTGTCGATCAACTCGTTCATCCTCGCCTTGGCTTCGGGCTTGAACGCACGATTCGCGTACTCCATCCCGAGGGCCTCGCCGAGATTTCCGTTCACAGCCTGAACGCAGGTCTTCCACCGCGGCTGCTGCTCCTGCTGTCCGCTCAGGTAGCGTCCGAAGAATTCGAAGTTCTCGTCGCGAAAAGCCTTTGACAGAGTCGGTGCAGCAGAGTTGATCGTCATCCAGCGAAAGTAGGTCTTCCAGTCGCTGACCGGCACATCACGCATCATCGCGTTCGCTTCTTCGAAGAATTTGGCACCGGGCAGATTGAGATTCTTTGCGGGTGCGATTCCGCGGGCACTCATGTATGCAGCCCATGCAAAATCCGGCATCGTCTTCTGTGCGCCCTGCAGGCCGACGAGGTTGTAGCGGTTATCCGGATTGCGGAGTTCGATCGGCGTCTGCGATGCCGCTGCCAGCTGCGTCTGCATCAGCATAACGGTATTCGCGTTCGCCTTGGCCGTTGCTTCGTCGTCACCGAGCAGCTTGAACATATTGGCCATGTGCTCGATGAACTTACGGCGGGTCTCGATCGATTTCGCATCTTTCTTGTCGTAATATTCGCGATTCGGAAGGCTGATCCCGCCTTGCCCGGCGTTGACGATAACGGCGTTCGAATCCTTCAGGTCGGGGCCGGCTCCGAATCCGAAAACAGCCGGAATGCCGTTGTTGTGCAGTTCCGCGATGACGCGCTGAACGTCTGCCTTTGTACGCATCGAGTTGATGCGGCGGAAGATCGGATCGAGCGGCTTGGTGCCCGCGTTTTCGATAGCCGCCTCATCCATGCAGGTCGCGTAGAAATCGCCTATCAATTGGGCGTCGGAGCCCTTCCGGGTCCTTGCTGTCGAGGCCGCTTCGAGAACGTCCTTGAGTATCTGGTTGTTATTCTCAGCCAGAATATTGAACGTGCCCCAGCGAGCCTCGGAAGCCGGGATCTGAGTGGAGCGAAGCCACTCGCCATTAACGAACTGATAAAAGTCGCCGCACGGCGAAACGGACCTGTCCATCCGGGCCGTATCTAATGCAACGACCTGTGACATTGCAGCAAGCGATGAAACGGCGATCACCGCTGCAGCACCAACGGAACGCAAAACTGTTCTGATCATTCTCAACTCCTGATTGTCGTGAACTATGGAATCTAGGGATACCGCAATTATACACAAATGCGGCCCGTTGGCAGGCGAAGGATGGGGTCAGCAGAATGCGGCGACTAGACTATAGGGATAAACCTTTCGCTTACACGCTCATGAAGCTCAGCGGCAAGCCGCTTGCGGTCCGTGTTCATTACCGGCTCATCGCCGAAATTCAGAATCGCGGTGTACTGCGGAAGCATGAATGAACGGAACATATGATGAAGGAACGGTGTGTCGTCCCACCAGCAGATCGATTCGCTCGCCGTCGGCCCGCCTTCCGGTGTTCGGTAGGAGATCGAAACGTACGAGACCGGCAGATCGGTCCGTGCGGCAAATTCGAGGAAGGAGGAATTGAACGGAAGTATCTCCTCGCCTTTAGTGCTTGTGCCCTCGGGGAAAACTATCACGCCCTCGCCGGAGGAGAGCCGATCGATTATCTCCTTTCCGGCCCGGGGGATATCGCGGCGGTTCTTGCGGTCGATAAATACGATACCCATGTCTCGTACGATCCGGCCGGCAAGGAACCAGTCGTTGATCTCATGCTTGGCGACAAAAACGCCCTTTACCACGGCCCGCAATGCAGCGATATCCGCATAACTGACATGATTGCTTACCAAAAAGAATGGCGGCGTCGGCGGCTGGCCTATCACTTCGATCCGCATTCCCGATATCCTGACGTAGCTCTTTGTCCAGAACTCGAAAGCGAGCTGTCGCCAGTAGACCTTGTTCGGTATGACGAACGAGGTAACCCACCACAGCCAGTATAGAACTAGCGTGCTGACAACAAATAGCACGAACCGGATCGTAGCAAGCAGGTACTTCATGGTGGAGAGCAGCAGGTTACGGCAATGTCTTCTCGGTCTTTGTGAAATTGTATCGCAGCAAAATGCGCATCGGCAAAGGTTTACCGTTTCGTTCTGCGGGCCGCCAGTTCATAGAACGAATGGCGTTTACGACCGATTCATCTAATCCGTAACCTGCCCAACGCACTATATCGACCTCGGTCACGTTGCCGTTAGCGTCGATGCTTGCCTCGGCATCGACCGTCGCCTTTACGCCGAAGAGAAATGCCTCCGGGGTGTAAACGGGCTTTATTCGGTTGTATGGGATCGGCGTTCGAAGCCCTTTCGCCTCAGCAGAGCCTTCTGCAGGCAGCTCGGGGTACTTCTCGGTACTCGGCTTCGCAAGATCGCGGCGGTAGCCTTCGCGGATCGCCGGCAAGAGGGAAGCGGCGACCGATTCCGAGCTTTCAACCAGCGAGGTTTCGACCGCGTCGACGTTGCCGGAATCCTTCACAATGTTCTCCCAGCCGAGCAGCCGTCCGGTGCGTCCGCTTACCACAAAGATCGCTGCCGCCGCCTCGGGATACGCGATCCTCTCAAGCGAGGTGCGCGACTGTGTCTGGGCTTTGATCAGAATGAGGATGTCAGAGCCGATCACCTCGCCCGCTCTTCGTGCCTGGTCGACCGTCAGATTATAGGGAGCATCGAATGCGGCTGAACCGAACGCCGCTCCCGCCGCCGAGCGGTCGAGTATCGTAAGTCCTGACTCGGCAAGAGCTGCCTGAAGTCGCTCGGCAAATCGTGTCGCGGTACCGTTCGTTTCCGGCACCACGATGGCGACCCGCTGGCCCGCGGCAACGCCCGCCGCACACACGGCGAGGATGAGCGTCAACGCCGTGCGGACGAAGCAGGTCGTGAAATGGCTAGGCATGGTACAGCTTCAAAACCTCGTCCTGCAACTCCGTCGGGAAGCACAATCTATGGATGCGGTAGCCTAGCTGCAGCCCGCGGACCGCCGCACTGACTTCAGAGATCTCACGTATCTGCGGCCGGGCGTAACCATCCTCGACATAGATCTGGTTCTTCGGGTTCGCGTCGTCCCTGATGTAAAAGTTGTGTGCGACGTTTCCTGCCGTGTCCTCTAGAACGTAGTGTTCAGGGTCGAGTCCGGCACGTTCCGCCGCTTCGCGAACCGCCGCGATAAACCGCGGCCGTGCCTCGTCCGGCATATCGAGGTCGAAGGCTCGCAGAAGCCGTCGGTTAAGGAACCGGTTTGCGAGGTCGGCAAGTATCTTATCGGTAGACCCCTGCCACTGCTTGATGTGAAAAAGGAAATCCGAATCGTCTGTCGCCAGGTGCTGTTCAAGCGTCGGCGGATCGCCGCCAAGCAGTTTTTCGAACACCGTGCCCTTGGCAAACCAAACGTCGCCGCCTTCGCTATAGAGCTTGAACGCCCGCCGGAACAACGAATGCAGCATCATTTCTGCCGCCCGAAGCGTCCGGTGAAAATAGACCTGCCGGAACATGTAATAGCGGGCCTGAAGATAATCCTCAACGGCGTAAATGCCCGGTGCAGAGACAAATAAATGATCGTCCGTGGTGTTTATCTCGATCGAGCGAATGATCCACTCGAGATCATAAACGCCGTACTTCACGCCCGTCATTAGCGAATCGCGGAGAAGGTAATCCATCCGGTCGACGTCGAGCTGCGATGACACTAATTGTGCCAATGCCATCGGCCGAAAATTTCCCCGAATGATGTCCGCGACACGTCCCGGTAATTCGTCGGAATATTTCCGAAGCAACTGTCCGACACCCGTCGCATCGCTGAGAACCGCCGCGATCGTAAAGTCTTCGTGATGGAAACCCAGGATCGATTCGACCACATGGGAAAAGGCACCGTGTCCGATATCGTGCAGCAGTGCCGCAACCCGCACGGCCGTCCGGTCCTCGAGCGAGATCTGGTAGTCATTCCCCAGCTTTGCAAGTATTCGCGTCGAAAGGTGATACGCCCCGAGACTGTGCGTAAACCGGGAATGCTCCGCTCCCTGATAAGCAAAATGGCCCAGCCCCAACTGCCGTATCCGCCGCAGTCGCTGAAACTGCGACGTATCGATCAACCCAACGATCAACCGCCCCTCGTCATCATCCATCCGAACCCGGATGATGTTATGTACCGAATCTCTATAGTGACGTTCGCTAGTTGGCATTATTGTTTCATTCAAGATTATAGGAAAAAATGCGCCGTCTCGGAACCGGGGTAGTAAGCTGCATCTGAATCAACGTAAATTGGCGGCTTATCGGCTTTTGCGAGCGGTTTTCATGTATATATCCAAACTTTAGATTCAACAAATTGAAATAAATTCAAAAATTTGGAGAATTGTTTCCGAATTTCGAAGAAAAAGCAATCTAGTAGGTAACATATGCTTATCTAACTGTTGCAATGCTTATGGATATCTCGCTTGTGGCCTCTGCTCTCGCATCTGGCGTTCAAATTGCCTCGCAATAAGCGATTGGTTCTGTCCGTAACTTCGCGAGCCTGCTGCGGCTCTCAAACAGAACCGAGATTTAAACGAGTTAATACTTTCCTAGGAGCATAAAATGAAAACAAATTTCAGATTTGTGATCTCGATTTTGTCGCTCGTCCTTGTCTTTGCGGCCGCCGCATTTGGACAGAGGACGACCGGTGATATCGAGGGCACCGTATCGGACCCGCAGGGTGCCGTGGTGCCGAACGTCGCAATCACAGTTGCCGGTGCTGAGGGAACATCGACGACGGGATTCCGTCGTACGGTGCAGACCGACAGCAACGGATTTTTCCGTGTTTCACAGGTTCCTCCCGGCACCTACACGGTCACGACTGCAGCGGTCTCCGGTTTCGGCGAAAGCCGCCTGCCGAACGTTCGCGTAGCTGTTGACAGCACGACCCGTGCAGACGTCCAGCTTGCAGTTGCGGGCACGGGCGGTGTCGTTGACGTCACCGTTGACGATGCACCCCCGATCGATGCCGGCGGTACCAAGGTCCAGGCAAGCATCACCGCTCAGAGGCTTGAACTCCTTCCCAAGGGCGTTGATTTTACGAGCGTTCTCAAGACTGTCCCCGGCACGCGTCCGGAAGGTCTTGCCGGCGGCTTCTCGATCGACGGAGCTTCGGGTTCGGAGAACACGTTCTACATCGACGGTCAGGAAGTGACTAACTTCCGCACCGGTACTTTGAACGGTAACAACGCGATCCCGACCCAGTTCGTTCAGGAAGTGCAGGTCAAATCCAGCGGTTTTGAAGCTGAATTCGGCGGCGCGACCGGCGGTGTGGTCAGCGTTATCACCAAGGGTGGTAGCAACCAGTGGCGTGGCGACTTCGGAATGGCGTTCAATACTCAGAAGTTGAACGGCAGCCCGCGTCCGGCGCTGCAGCGCTACACCAACGGTTCCGGCGCTAACTTCCTTCAGCGGGCCGAGTATATCGAAGCCCCGAAAGCAGGCGGTACGGACTTTTTCCCGACTGCCAGCTTGAGCGGCCCGATCGTAAAGAACAAAATGTGGTTCTTCGGCAGCTATTCGCCGCAGATCTTCAGCCAGGATGTAACTACGGACTTTTACACGAATGGTTCAGCAACTCAGTTGGGAACACTCGCGCCGCGCGCGTATCGTTTCTCTGAACGCTACACCGCAACGCAGAAGTACGAGTATGCATTCGCACGTGTCGATGCACAGCCGATCGACGAACTTCGCTTGAATGCGAGCTTCCTTTGGAACCCGCTTGTCAATGACGGAGTCATCCCGTTCGGTACTTTCAGCACGGGTTCGCCTGCAGGCAGCCCGACGTTCTACGCTCTTCAGGGCGGCCGTCAGACGGCTAACAACTTCCGCACCGAGGCAGTTTGGACTCCGAACAGCACCATCGTTGCAAGTGGCCGTTTCTCGCGCAGCTTCCTTAACCAGAAGCCCTTCAACTACAACGTGTTTCAGGGCACCAGCTATCGCTGTATCGTCGGCGGCAGCTACTGCCCGACGAACCAGCAGGATCCGGGTAACTCCGTCACGAACTTTGACGTTTCGGTCCGTACGAACTTCGAAGGTGACATGACCTACCTCGTCAACTTCGGCGGTGTCCGCAACGAGATCAAGGGTGGTTACCAGTGGTTCCGCATCCGAAACGACGTTGACTCGGGTTACAAGGACCGGGGCATCATGCGATTCTACATGGGTTACACCATTCAGGATATCGGTGCTGCTTCGACCCCGAACCCGGACGCCATCGGCGCGGCCGAACTTATCCGTTTCGGTACGCAGGGAAGTGGTGAGAACACGAACCAGTCGATCTATGTCCAGGACAAGATCCAGTTTGGGAACCGTGTAACGGTCAACGCTGGTGTTCGTTTTGAGAAGGAAGATCTTCCGTCGTTCAATAACCTTGCTCCGCCGATCAACTTCGGCTGGGGTGACAAGATCGCACCGCGTCTCGGCGTTTCGGTCGCTCTCAATGACGAAGGAACCGCAAAGGTTTGGGCAAGCTACGGCAAGTTCTATGACCGTCTGAAGTTCGAGCTTCCGCGTGGTTCGTTCGGCGGCGACTTCTATCGTTGGGATTACTTCGAGATCTTCGCGAACAGCCCCGATTGGCGCTCGTTCACGATCCCGCAGATCATCGGATCGTGGAATGACGCATCGGGCGGTAACTGCCCGACGACCGGCTTCATTGCTCCCGGAGCATTGAGCCGCTGCCAGTACGACTATCGTATCGCTTCGAACAGTCCGGAAGCGTCGATCTACACCGGTCAGGTCGATCCGGACCTGAAGCCGTTCCAGCAGGATGAATTCACTGTTGGTTATCAGCAGCAGTTCTTCCGCAACTGGATCTTCGGTTCGCGTTTCACGGTTAAAGATGTTAAGTGGGCGATCGAGGACGCAGGTATTCTTACGCCTGAGTTCAGCGAAGCTTACATCATCGGCAACCCCGGATCGGGACTTCACGCAGAGATCCTGCGGGAGCTTGGTTACGAGCGTTCGGTCAAACCGGAACGTAACTACAAGGCTTTCGAGCTTTCACTTGATCGTAGGTTGGCTAACAACTTCTACTTCAACGTGAACTACACTTGGAGCCGTTTGTATGGTAACTACTCGGGTCTTGCGAGCTCCGACGAAGGCGGCCGTACCAGCCCGGGCGTAAACCGCTTCTTCGACCTGCCGTACATCGGTTTCACCTATGCAGGTGGACCGGACAACGGTTTGTTGGCAACGGATCGTACGCACGTCCTTAACTCGTACGGCGCGTACATCTTTGACTGGATGGGAAGCAAGACGAACTCGACCGAGTTTGGTTACTTCACTACTTTCCAGTCGGGAACCCCGCAGACCACGCTTGTTTCGTTCCACGCGAGCGGTACTCCGATCCCGCTGAATGGCCGTGGTGACATGGGCCGCACGCCGATGTTCACCCAGACGGACTTCAACGTTTCGCACAAGTATCGTTTCGGTCGGGACAACAGGTACACCTTCGCGGCTGACCTTAACATCCTGAACCTCTTCGATGAGGCAAACGTTACCGCTTACTACGGCCAGCTTTCAGCTGTTGCAGTAACGGAAGCTGCGTTGGGCTTCACCGATCCGGTAGCTGCAGCTAATGCACTTACCGCAGGCCAGCTTTATCAGCCGGTTCAGACGTACCTCAACGGTGCACCGAACCGTAAGGATATCCGCTACGGTATGGATAGCGCTTACCAGGGACCGCGTTCGGTCCGCTTCGGTTTCCGCTTTATGTTCTAAGCATTGCTTAGACACTCTTATAAGGCCGCTCGGTGAAAGCCGGGCGGCCTTTTTTCTTTTGTAAACATGTTGTGGGGGCTGGTAGATAGTTCAGACACGTGGAGGTGAGGCCGCCGAGAATCCAGGATGTGGGTACCTGACGAGGGAACGCTAGGATGGAGGACGACAACAATTTGAAGCAGATGTGGGCGTCAAAAACAGAAGAGGGCCGCTAGTGGGCCCTCGTTCGTATTCACTCAAACTGAACTACGTCCATTCAACTCTTTGCACGATACTGCTGGATCAGCTTTCTCAGCGATTCTGCATTAGGATGATCCGGCCTTAGTTTCAGATAACTCTCAAGCTCATCCGCCGCACGACGTAAGTTCTTAAGATCGTGAGCGTAAAGTAATGCAAGGTTCCATAGCACATCGGCATTCTTGCCGGAGGACAGGCTCTTGGCACGCACCAAGGCCTTTTCAGCATCGGTAAACTGTTTGTCCATCCGCAGAGAAATTCCGAGGATCAATGCGACATCGGCTGAATCGGGGCTGAAATTGGCGGCCCGCTTTGCAGCATCCACCGCCTTTTCTGGTCGATTCAACGCTGAGTAGCAGAACGCGAGGCCATACCATGTGCCGCCGGACTTTTCGTTCACGGCCAGGGCTCTTTCGAGGAACGGGACCGCTTCCTCGTACTTTTGCTGCTTCAGCAGCTCTATGCCGAGGAGGTCAAGAGACTGGAAATACTCGGGAAAGATGTTCACGGCGTTCCGGAGTTCGGCGATTCCCGCATCAACACGCTTTGCGTCTATTTCAGAAACAGCCCGGTCATAAGCGCGTTTCGCGGCCTCCGGCACCTGTTGAGCGAAGACCACGCCCGGGGCCCCTGTCGTCTGTGTTCCGGTCTTCCTGACCTTTAGGTAGAAGTCGCGGTACTGGGCATCGGCGACCTGCCTGCCGCCGATAAACGTATTTATCTCCACCTCTTGCGTTTGTTCTTCGTAGTTGGTACCAAACGGGCGGACGCGAATAAAGTATCTGCCTGCTCCAAGATTTCCGAAGAAATAGCTTCCCCCTCCGTCCGTTCGAGTACGCCTAACGACGGTCTCAACATCATTTAGCAACTCGACGTACATATCGCGAACAGGCTGCCGCAAAGGGTCCATCACCTGGCCCTGTATACGACTGCCCTGCGAGTAAACGGACAACGGAATTAAAACAACGCACACGAATATCCCGATCTGGACCGATCGCTTTCCGAACAAACGCATAACTTACCTCCTGGTTCCTTGTGTCGAATTCCAAGTCAGATCTCTTGTCACTTTAGCAGATGCCCCAATTTCTCCTTTTTCACCCGCAGGTAATGAGCGGCCGGTTCTTCGGCGGGTACTTCGATGGGGATGCGTTCTACTATGCGGAGTCCCGCGTCTTCGAGGGCCTTTAGCTTGTCGGGGTTGTTCGAAATGACCCGGACCTTGCAGAGCCCGAGGTCGAACAGGATCTCGGCACATTGGCGGTAGTCTCTCGCGTCCACGGCGAAACCGAGCTTTTCGTTGGCTTCCACCGTGTCGGCTCCTTCGTCCTGAAGCGCATAGGCCCTGATCTTGTTGATTATTCCGATGCCGCGGCCTTCCTGCTGTTGGTATACGATCGCTCCACGCCCGGCGGCCTCGATCATTCGAAGGGCAGCATGAAGCTGTGGGCCGCAGTCACATTTTATCGAACCGAACACGTCGCCCGTGAGGCATTGCGAATGTATCCGGACGAGCGTCGGGACATCCTTTCGCATCTCACCCTTAATTATCACCACAAACTCTTCGTTGCTGGTCAGCGAACGATAGCCGGCGATCCGGAAGTTGCCGTACTCTGTCGGCAAATTGGCTTCTGCTACCTTCTCGACGGAAAGTTCGGCTGGGGTCGGAAGACAGTCTCGAGATACGTCGTTCAATACAGATTCCTCAACAATTTGCACGGTCTTACGATTATAAACCTTCGAATCCCGCATTGCTACACCATTTTGCGGGCGGCGGTGATACAACCGACAAACGACAAACCGCCTGCAGGCATTTACCTACAGGCGGCCACGGTGCGGGGCATTAAATGAAACTTTTACTGATCCTTGGTCTTTTCTTCCTCGTTATCTTCACGTTCCTTCTCGTCGGCTTCGTGGTGGGCGAAAACCGCTCCGTCACTGCTGCCAAAAATCTTTGAGAAGAGCCCGGCGAGTACATCCGAGATGCGTGCCGGCTCGGCACTCGAGGCTGGTACTTCTATCTCGTCTACAGCGAATGCCGCATCGAGGCGTACGAGTTCGACCGTCACGTTCCTGCAGAACGAGCAGTCTACCAAATGGCTGATCATCGGCTTTGCCTCGCGTTCGCTCAGCCTTCCCTCGGTAAATGCGGCAAACGAATCCTCGTCAAGGTGCGGACCGGCCGACTCCCGGCTCATATTACCCTTGTTCGTCGCCAAAAACCCACCGATAATGGCTTGGATCTTCATTTCTTCTGAAGTCATCTCTTGGTTGTTTGCCATTGTCGTACTCGACCTCCGCATATGTGACGTACCGATTCACAAAGATTTGCGGAATTTTTTTACCTTAAGGAAACTTTTTCACCCGACAACTTTTGCTTATACAGCCGACAGGCCCTGAAAAATGTCGCCGCCCATGTCCTGAACGGCAAGTTCAAGACAGATCTCAGCTTCCTTTGCCGAAAGTCCGTGCGTGCGTTCAAGTTCATGTTTGAACTGCTGCAGCACCTTTCCGTAACACTTCTCCAGCCAACGCATAACCGTCGATTCGTGCGTCCTGCTTTCGGCACCGCGGCCGTGGCGGCGTTGAAACCAGCCCCGCAGCGGCGAGCCTTCATTCTCGACCAGCTTTGCGATCTCGCGCAGTTTCAGGTTCTCGACGTGGTAGTAAAGCAACAAAAGCTTTTCGTGGTCGTCGAGCGAACTAAATGCATTCGAGAGCGAGGAACGGACAGCACCGCGATAGCGGTCGCGGGTCAAGTCATCGAGCATTGCCGCCTCGCCGTCCGGTGCAGCCGTCGCAAACGCGCCTTGGGCTGAAGCCTCGCCAAAGCTTTCGGTCATTTCATCGAGCGAGACCTCGTCATGGCTCGCCCGGTGAAGGTCGACGAGCGAGTGCCAGATCACGGTCCTCAGCCATCCGCGAAGCGATCCGCGGCCGCTGTATGTAGCAAACTTCGAAACACGCTCGCCGTCCACGATCTTCTGGCCGTACAGGTCCACATACACCTGGTCGACCACCTCCTGTGCGTCGATCTCGCTTTTCGCAAGATGCCTGGCAACGCGCTCCAGATATGCCCTGTGCTGATGGTCGAACTCCCACCATGCCCTTTCGTTGCCGTTCGCACAGGCGAGAGCAAGAAAGAGGTCATCGGCCTGTATCTGGTCTAGAAAGGCGGCGGTCTCGTCTTTCGTCGGGGCGTCTTCGCCCGACGAGCCGAGATACTTTGAGAGGGTTTTCAGCAGGGAAGAGCGAAAGCAATCGAGCTGAACGCCAAAATTCGGGGCATTTTCCGAACACTTCGCGAAAATGTCTTCGATCCGAGACATGATCTCGGCGTCGACCGTCTGATCTGATCTTGCTTCCGACTCCATCGCGTCAGCAATTATAACAGACGGTTTAACATTAGCGTAGTGTGAGTTTGCGGGTTCTTTCGTCAGGCTGGACTGCCGGTTTTGTCGGTCCCGGGGCCTGTGTTCATCGAGGTATCGACGGTGAACATTTCATTCTCGGAGCGATCCGCGTACTGCAGTTTGTAGAGCCGCCAGTAAAGGCCGCGTTGCAGTAGAAGTTCGTTGTGGCTGCCGGCCTCGCGCAACTCTCCGTGGTGAAATACCATGATCCGGTCACATTTTTGGATCGTCGAAAGCCTGTGGGCGACGACCAGCGATGTCCGATTGGTCATCACGCGTTCCACGGCCTGTTGGATCAACTGTTCGGTCTCCGTGTCGATCGAGCTTGTCGCTTCGTCCAGGATCAATATCTTCGGGTCGAACGCAAGTGCTCTCGCGAATGAGATCAGCTGCTTTTGTCCGACCGACAGGCCCGCACCGCGCTCGCGGACCCTGAAATCATAATCGCCCTCGAGGCGACGGATGAATTTATCCGCATGCACTTCCGCCGCCGCCCACTCAATGCGATCGCGGCCGATATTTGGATTGCCCAGCCTGATGTTGTCACTTACCGAACCGCTGAAAAGGAACACATCCTGCAGTACAACGGCAAAATTCGACCGCAGTTCGTGCAGGTCCCATTCGCGAACATCGACGCCATCCACCCGGATCGTGCCTTTCTGGACGTCGTAAAACCGCATCAGCAAGTTCGTGACCGTCGTCTTGCCCGAACCCGTGTGGCCGACCAGCGCGATGCTCTCGCCGGCATTGATCTTGAAGGACACGTCCTTCATTACCCAGTCTTCGCCTTTATAGGCGAACCAGACGTTCTTGAACTCGATATCGCCGATCGCGCGGCCTTGCTTCTTTGGCTGCTCGGGGCTCTTGACGTCGATCTCAAGGTCGAGCAGGACAAAGATACGGTGCGAAGCAACTATCGCGGCCTGCAGTACGTTGAACTTGTCGGAGAGGTCGCGGATCGGCTGAAACAGCTGCAGGGAATACTGGATGAACGAAGCCAGAACGCCGATCGTGATGCCCTTCTCCAGCGACGAAAGCCCGCTCAGGTATTCGAAGCCGAAAAAGAAGATCACGACCGCGATGCCGACGGCGCCGATGAAATCCACGAGCGGGTAAAAGACCGAGTAATAGTAGATGGTCTCGATATTCGCCTGCCGGTAGGAATCGTTGATCTGGCCGAACCGCTTTTGTGCTTTCGACTCGGCGTTCATCAGCTGAACGGTCTGGGCACCGGAAATGTATTCCTGGAGGAACGCGTTGAGCCTCGCGTTCCGGGTGCGGACTTTGTCAAAGCCTTCACGAGCGTGCTTGCGAAACCAGTTCGTCGCGGTAAAAAGGAGCGGGACGGTTACGAGCGATATGATCGCAAGCTTCCAGTCGATCGCGAACATCCAGCCGATGATAGCGATGATAACGACCAGATCGCCGAGTACATCGATCACGCCCGAGGTGAAGAGTTCGTTCAGCGAATCGACGTCAGATGTCAGGCGCGTGATGATCCGGCCGACCGGATAGCGGTCGTAATAGGCGACCTCCTGCCGCTGCAGCTTGGCGAAGATCTCGCTGCGGATGTCGTACATCACCCGCTGACCGACCTTGTTCAACAAAATTTCCTGCAGGTACGAAAAGACGAATCTAAAAAGAAATACGCCGAAAAATGCCAACGCAAAAAGCCATACGCCGTCCGTGTTCTTCGGGACGATGAAATCATCGACCGCAGCCTTTGTGAAGTACGGTTGGGTGCTGATCAGGAAGTTGCTGAGGACGGTAAGTGTGAGGGCAACGGCCGCGATATGCCAGTATGGCTTCAGATACCGAAGCAAGCGACGCGTGACGCGAAGATCGTATGTCTTCCCGATGGCATCTTCTTCGTGGTACTTCTTTACTTCGTCTGACACGTTAAAGATTCGATTTTAGGTTCTGCCCCTTGGAATGGCAACGCGTTCGGGCGATAATCTCTCCGTTGAGCACACGCCGCCCGCGGCACGCCAACTCTCACGACAAAATGAACCGCTTCATCGAAGATAAAAAGGACAACTGGCAGCGGCTCGAAGATCTTTTGGGCCTGCTGCAGGGAAGCAGCCTTCGCGGCCTGTCGCGAATGGAGGTCCGCGAGTTCGGCGAACTTTACCGCCGAGCCGCCGCTGATCTCGCCATTGCTCGCGCCGAGACACGCGATCCGAAACTAATAAATTATCTCAACAGCCTCGTCGTCCGTGCCCACGGCAAGATCTATCGTGCAGACGGCGACGGCGTCAGCGTCCTGAAAGCTTTCTTCGGTTCCGAGCTTCCTAACGCCTTTCGCTCGACCTTGCGGTTCACCGCGATATCCTTTGCGGTTTTTATGTTCTTCAGCATTGCGTCCTTCTTGCTGTGCTATTACGACAGCCAGTTTGCGCTGCTGCTCGGGATCAGCGACGTCGAAGCTGCTGCGGCCTCGAATCGGCAATGGTGGACCTCATTGAATGACGCCAACCAGATCGGTTCAAGCGCAATTCTCACGAACAATATCAGGGTCGCTTTCTTCGCTTTTGCATGGGGAGCGTTTTTCGGGATCGGGACGCTTTATATATTAATTTTGAACGGCCTGAGTATTGGCGGCGTGCTTGGCGTCTGCTATCGCGTTGATCCGAACTTCGGCAACCTGCTTGTCGATTTTATGGTCGCACACGGCGTGGTCGAACTCTCGTGCATCTTCATAGCCGCAGGGGCCGGAATGTCGATCGGTTACGCCATCATCGATCCGGGGGATCTTTCACGTTCGCAGGCATTGAAGAAACGCGGCCGTGAAGCAGCGCGTCTTGTGATCGGTATCGCACTTTTCCTCTTCATCGCCGGTATCATCGAAGGCTTTATTTCGCCATCGTCGTTGCCGGCTGCAATGAAGTACTTGACCGGAATCCTATCCGGTGCGGTAATGCTGGCGTATTTGTTTTTGATCGGACGCGAGCAAGGGCCGGCGTCAACGCTTGAACAATATACTGCAATTTCCGAACGATAGCGGCATTAGCAAAGCGGGGTCAAAGAAGTCCCCGTTCCTTAACCCTCAGATAACTTTCCAGCAGCCTCGGCCCGAGCGTTTGCGTCGTTACGTCTAATGCGAGCCCGCCGAGCGATTCGACAAGCCGAAGGGCGGATTCGCGTTGGTGGATGATCTCTTCGGCTGCCGATTGCTTGAATACCTCGGTTATGTCAGCCGGCTTCGTGCTGACCATCGCGTTCAGGTCGCGGTCGCCGATAGTCGCAACGAGCGGTAGATGCCGCGGACGCAGCAGCTTCAGCGAATTGATCAGCTCGGCCGAACTGTCCTTATCGACAAGGTCTGTAAGTATGACGACGAAAGCACGCTTCTTCGTGCTCGACGCGATGAACTGAAACGCCCGAGCGTACGACGGTTCGATCAATTCCGGTTCCATGTCATGCAAAGCTTCGAGCACGGCGTCCATATGCTCGACGCCTCGCTTAGGCGGAAGAAACTTTCTGACGCGGCGGCCGAATACAAGCAGGCCGGCGTTGTCGCCTGCGCGTGCACACGCCGACATCAAGGCAAGTGTTGCATGTATGGCAGTATCGAACTTTGTCTCGCCCTCGATCCGCCCTGTCATCAAACGTCCTGCATCGATCGCGATGATGACGGTCTGATCACGCTCGATCTGGTACTGCCGCGTAGTCAGTTTCGAACGTCTCGCCGTCGCGGTCCATGAGATGTGCCGAAGTTCATCGCCGCGGACGTAATCACGCATCGATTCGAACTCGCGTCCTTCGCCGCGGCGGACGGCACGCCGCTGTACCGCAAGGAACGACTGCGCACCCAATGCCTTTAACTCCATTTCGCGGGCACGCCGTATGTTCGGGTAGACCTTGACCGAGTTTTCCGTTCCCGCGTCCGCCTGGCACCATACGAGCCCGAGTTTGGAAAGAAACCGGACGGTCGTCTTGCCAAATTCATATCGTCCGCGCCGTTTCGGTGTCACGTGATAGTAAAATTCAGCGCCGGTTTGGGCGTCGATGGTGAACGCCGCCTCGCGGGATTCGTTCAGCGTCATCTCGCCGGGATATTCGTCCTTTACCCGAATATCCATATCTCGTTCGGTCTCGTTGCGGATGGATAGAAGTACTTTTGTCGGGTCGCCGATAGCGAAACGCCCGTCAAACCCGCGTTCGATCGTGAAGCCCTCGGGCAGCTTTCGGCTGATGAAATAGTCGATTATCGCTGCCGCTACGAGAAGAATGTCATAAACCAGGACAGCCGTCCTCAGCGCAGGCATGCTCCACGAAAGCGAAAGCGGCACCAGGCCGATGGCAAGGAGGATATAGAAGCGGCGTGAGAAGATGAAGCGCATCTGAAACGCATTATATCCGAACTTCGCGATCAGCGTAATCCGGCCGCTGAAACGCGCACGTTCTCGGTTTATCGGCTCCCATAAAATGCGAGCGATCGCCATAAATACAGGGCAGAATTAATTTCGCTCGAAGTGCAACCAAAAGACTGTCCTGCGGTTCAAATACAGAGACGTCTCCTGACGACCGTGGAGCACCGAATGAAGCAGCTTTTCCCCCTTTTATTTCTTGCGTTAGCGATATTCTCGAATGCGTTCGGGCAAGCGCCGGTAGCGGTTGGTACCGACAGCAGCCCCATCGCTGAGGCGTACCTCGCAAAACCGGACACGGACGGCACTGCCGGCGAGCCTGCGACTGAATTCGTCACTTCGGACGTTCCGATATTCTGCGTCGTCCGGCTGGCTGCAAATGAGATCGCGACGGTGAAGATGAACCTCGTTGCCGTAAATGTTCCCGGCGTTCGGCCGGAGACAAAAGTCATCGGCACTACGTACACCACAAAGGAAGGCGAGACCATCGTGAACTTCACCGGACGCCCGCACGGAAAATGGGTGGCCGGAAAGTACCGGGCGGATATTTACGTCGAGGGAAAGCTCAGCACTAGCCTGACATTTGATGTAAAGGGCTCCGCAAAGCCCGCGGCCGCAAGCAGTTTCGCACCGGCCGAACCCGCACCCCAAAAGCCCCGTAAGCGAAAACGAAATTAAGAAAAGCAAAAAGCCCGGGCGATCATTCGTCCGGGCTTTTTTGTTTAGCAATTTGGCTATTACCAGCGGTTGCGGCCACCGCCGTAACCACCTCCGCCACCGCCACCGCGGTTGCCGCCACGGCCGCCACCGCCGCCGTAACCACCGCGTCCGCCACCGCCACCGAAGCCGCCGCGGTCTTCGCGGGGCTTGGCTTCGTTGACCTTCAGCTCACGGCCGTTGTATTCGGTTCCGTTGAGTTCCGCAATGGCCTTTTCGCCTTCTTCCCTCGTCGACATTTCGACGAAACCGAAACCGCGCGAACGGCCGGTCTCACGGTCGTCAACCACCGAAGCGGACTGAACTGATCCGACGCCGCCAAAAAGGTCTTCAAGGTCCATGCTCGTCGTCTGGAACGGCAGGTTGCCAACATATAGTTTCATAAGATATTCGTTTCCTTATTGCCCGCATTGCAGGGCATCAAAAGAAGCTTCGAAATACGAATTGTGATCAAGGGGAAACGGTCTGCCCGCATGAATTCGTTTTCGGATGCTCGAAAGCAGCTTCTGCAACAATCAACCAACCTGCCCTCGAACTTCCTTACGCCTGCGAACAAAACCGTGTCGTATCGGGGCGCATCACCGTTGATGCGCGAGAGAAGGACTAACACCTGAAATGATGAATGTTAACGGCCGGCAATGCAAGGTGCGGCCGATGGTTTTTTGCGATCATGCGTCGATCAGCGACCTGATCTCATCAAGCTTTTCGAGAGCCGCCTTTTCGCCAAGAGCGATCAACTCCTCGCGTTTGCCGATCTCGTCCGGCCGTATATGCGCGATGCGGGGTTCGATCACAATATCCGCCAAGTGATGCTGTTGTATCGACGCGGTCCTGACGACCGTCATCGCCGATTGGATTATTGTCCCGACCAGTGTCCGCGGCGTGTATCTGAACGTCGAACCGCACGAAAGCACGTCCGCTGCTATAAGTAACTCCGCCCCGAGGTCGCGTGCCGCACGCGTCGGCATCGGCGAGGTCACACCGCCATCGACCAGCAGCCTTCCGGCGTCGTCCAGGACCGGAACGAAAACGCCCGGCACCGCGCAACTTGCGCGGATCGCCGTAATCAGGTCGCCGCGGCCCGTCAGTACAACCTCTTCGCTCGACGCAAGATCATATGCGACGGCGGCGAATGGCTTTTCCAGTTCCTCAAATCGGCTGACGGGAAAGTGCTTCGCGATAAAATCGCCCATCGGCCGGTTCGTCAACAGCCCGCGAGGCGAATAGGAAAAGCCTGTGACATTCAGCCACCCGATCTCTCGGCCGAGTTCGATGATCTCGCCCAACTTCATCCCGGCGGCAAACGCTCCGCCGACGACCGAGCCCGCGGACGTGCCCGAGACGACATCGACCGGGACGTCGTTCTCGATCAGGGCCTTCAACACGCCCACATGAGCGAAGCCGCGCGCTCCGCCGCCGGATAGTGCCAGCCCTATGCGTTTTCGTTCCATCAACGTCTTTGATTTTAACCACCTGTTGTGAAAAACTTAAATTCCGAAAATGACCCCTCAGGAAACGCTTTCATTCACGCGAAATCAGACAAGTGCGGACATTGCCGGCGGCGAGTCGGTGTGCCCGGTCTGCTCGCGTGAGACGCTCGATGAGTTTGTTCCGGTCGGTGTTCTTGAGGACGATCTGGCAAAGCTGATCGCCGCGAACACGCCAGATTCGGTTGAATTGAAAGCAGCATGTGCCCGATGTGTCAGGCTTTTCGAGCGGGCCAAGGACGAGATCGTAAAGGACGCGGCAGTTCAAAAGGACGGTTCTCATGTTCTTTCTACGCCGCTTCGCCTTGATGCAGATGAGCGGTTCACCGGTAAAGGCGTGACGATCGCGTTTCTCGATTCCGGCTTTTATCCCCACGTCGACCTGACCACTCCAAAGAACCGCATCATCGGTTATCGCAGCCTGCTGCATGACGACGGCGATCTTAATTCGCTTTTTCAGCCGGACGTCGCCAGCTGGCATGGCATGATGACATCGGTCGTCGCTGCGGGAAACGGCTCGCTATCGAATGGTTTTTATCGCGGGATCGCTCCGGATGCTGACGTCGTTTTAGTGAAGCTCGCTAGGACCGGCCGCATTACCGACGACAACATTCGCGAGGGGCTCGAATGGGTACTTGAAAATCGTGAACGATTTCGCATACGTGTAGTAAACATTTCGGCGGGCGGCGATGACGAACAGCATTACCTGAGTGACCCTCTATCGCAGGCTGTCGAGCAATGTACGGCCGCGGGGATAACCGTCGTTTGTGCGGTCGGCAATGCCGGCCACCTTCCGGGCCATCCGGTCGTGCCGCCGGCAAGTGCGCCTTCGTGCATTGCGGTCGGCGGGCTCGATGACCGCAACTCCGTGAACCGGGCCAAACGCGGTATGTACCGCTCATCTTACGGACCGACCATCGACGGCCTTCAAAAGCCTGAGGTTATTGCTCCTTCGATCTGGGTCCCGGCCCCGATCCTCCCTAACACTCCCACGGCCCAACAGGCGTCGCTGCTCGACCTGCTCGATAAAAGCCCTGATGAAAAACTGCATTCAATAATCGAGGCGAACGCCGGTATCGACGGCGAACTTGACGCCGCTCTCGACCGCCCGGTCCACAGCATCCGGCAGATCATCGCGTTAAAGATCCGCCGCGAGAACGTTATTACAAAACACTACAAATACGTTGACGGCACGTCCTTCGCCGCACCGATCGTCTCATCCGTCGTCGCGCAGATGCTTGAGGCCGATCCGAGCCTTTCACCGCAGCAGGTCAAACGCATCCTTATCTCGACTGCCGAGCGGTTGCCCCATTACGAGGTCGACCGCCAGGGTTGGGGAGTCATAGATCCCCGCCGGGCGGTCGAACTTGCCTGTAAAGATTAATTAGTTATCTCGCGGCCGGTTAGGCGTCGGCGATGTCCGCGGCGTTGATCGCGGCGTCGGCGAACTGCCCGGCCTGATGATGATGGTCGTCGGTGCCGGGGTCGGCTGCGGCGTCCGGGTCGCGGTCGGGCTCGGTGACGGCCTCTCCTCCGGCGATTCGCTTGGCCGCGGCGTTGCCGTCGGGCTCGCGGTCGGCGTTGCGGTTGGTGTCGGTGACGGCGTCGGCGTCCGGAGGTTCGCGTTCGCGTTCGTATTCACGCCCGTAGTGAGGTTCGAGTTAACGTTGGTGTTGAAATTAAAATTGACGCCAGTGTTTGTATTGACGTTCAGGTCCGTGTTTGCGTTAACGTTCGCGTTGTTGGCATTCGAGTTTGCCGCGCTGCCCGTTCCCCGCATGAACGCCCAAAGCCCGAGGGCCCCCAGGGCCAGCAGCGAAACCGTCCCGATTACCGTCAGTACAACAACCTTCAGCGTATTCGACTTCGGCGGTGCCTGATACTGCGGTGTGGGCCTCGGCCGTACCGGTTCAGAGGCCATCGGAACGACGATGCGCGGTTTTGGCTCCTCCCGCGGCAGGAACTCGTCCTCGTCTGCCGGCGGTGGCGGCGGGACGGGAATGTTCTTCCTGATCACCGTCACCTCGCCCGGGTCGTCCTCGACCTCAGGCACGTCAAAGCTCTCGCTCGGCATCTCGGTAAACTTCGGCTCGTCCTCGTTTACCAGCGGCGTGCCGTCCTTCATACAGAAGCGCAGGATCTCCTCGTCGTAGCGTGTCTCGCAGGTCGGGCAATATTTCATACGGATTCGAAAATAGAAATGGAGCGGTCAGTGACACTCTCGGAGCCATAGTAACACGAGACCGCCGCCGTATCGGAACGGAAGAGATGCTCAATTTGTGGCCCTGATCCTAACCGTCGCCGGTAAAAACGGTGCCGATATTCGCGTGGTACCGCCGGTCGTTGCGAAGGGAATCGCGAAGTGCATCGATAAGCGGTGCGACATCGCCCCCAGCGGCCATGTCGCCCGCAACATAAGAGCCGATCCGCAGCAGGGAGCCCAGGTCGATACGCGACTGTGAATAACCCGAATTCCGCAGGTAGCATGCCTGGGCGATATAACCAGCCGCTTCGTTATCTACCCAAGGGATCTCGACCCGTGCCACGTCGAACCAAGCATGGACTGCTTCATGCACGACCAGTGCGTTGAAATCGCGCGACGAACGCTGATTTCGCCCTAAATAGAAAGTGTTCGCGGCGTAATCATTCGCGGTATCAACCCATGAGCTGTACACCATTCGGTTGTCGCTAAACCTGCCCTCGACGACATGTAGCTGGTTTCGCTGCATGCCGTCCGCGATACGGCGGAACGCTCCCGGCTCAAGCGTTACGGTGTTTCCGGAACTGCCGCGGAATGAGAATCTGATCCGTTGCGTTTCATCGCTCCGCAGTATCGATATCATGTGATCTTTGACGCCCATCAGCTTTCGACCTCCGGATGACAAGATAACAGCGACCCGTGTATCGGCGCAATAGAAAATGACGCGTCGGCTGGAGGGCTTGCGACGCGTCATTTCCGGTTTGGGATCAACTATTACTGAATTCGGTACGGAGCGGTGGAAGGCTGGTCGCCCTGCTGGCCAAACGTCAGATATCGCACGGTGTCCGTCTCGCTTTGAAGGATGAACCATGTTCCGTTGCTCGGCCGCCATATCGCCAGATCGACGATGTTGTCGCCGTCATAATCGGCCGGCTGCGGGATGTCGCCATTCGTGCCCCATTTATAGACACGCGTCTGCAGATTGCTGCTCTGACGTATCCAGAAATTTCCTTCGCTGGCACGCCAGATCGCGTAGTCCGTCCGCCCGTCGCCGTCGTAATCCGCCGGGACGGCCTTATCGCCCGGCGTTCCCCACTGGATGACATCGTCAAAGCCGTAATTAAAGTTGCTCTTGAGCACCCACCAGAAGATGCCGGCAAAGGTCGGCCGGGCGATCGCAAAGTCCGCAAGATGGTCGCCGTCAAAGTCGCCAACTACCGGATTGTCCGTACTTACGCCCCATTGCCGCGTCAAAAGCGTTCCGTCGCCGCTTCGTAAAACAAAAAATTGACCGCCCGTCGGACGCCAAATAGCAACGTCGTTCTTGCCGTCACCGTCGTAATCCCCCGGGACCGCACGGTCGCCTGCGATGCCCCAACTCGTTGCGGTGAAATCACTGCCCGGCGTGTTTTGGTTGTTGCCGTAAAACCAGGTATTCGTGCTCGGCCGATAAATGCTGACGTCGGAACGGCCATCGCCGGTGTAATCGCTGCCTCCGGTAACTAAGTCCCCGACCGTGCCGAAATCACGCTGGAACGGCTGGTTCGTTTCCGAGTCCATCGTGTACCACTTCGACAGCGAAGACGGGCGATAAACGGTCGGGTCTGCCTTTCCATCATTCGAATGATCGAAGCCGGCCTGTCGGCAGTTTCGCAGGTAAGTGACTTTCAGACCGTAAAGCGGGCATCCGGTATTCGCCTCGAGCTCGTTCACGACGACTGAGAAATTCGCATTCGGTCCGACACTAAACAAAAAGCTGCCCTTGTTGATGGTGCTGAACCCCAGGTCCCCGATCACGTTTGCTGCCGGGTTTGCGGGGTTATAGCCTGAGTAGGCCACCGCTTGCGTCTGGTTGCCGCCGCATCCCGAGAAATCAACATCAACGCGTACGCAGACGTTCTCGTTGTACGGGTTTACAAAGTTATGGGTATCGCGCCTAAGCGCGGTGTTGTTCTCCAACTGCGCCGTGTCGCCGCCGCAGGAAGATGCCTGCCCGTCGCGGGTTATACGTCCGGCTTGCTGGACGTCACCGGCGTTGATCGAACCCTGAATGACCACCGGGTTCGGTGCCCGCAGGCAGCTAACCTGTGCATTGACAGGATTTACCGAAATCAGGGCAATTAACGCAAGAATATAAAGTATGCCTTTGGACATCGTGAAAGATCTCTCCCGTATTGATATTTTTCCGGCCATTTCGCCGGACTAAACCAGAATGCGGAAATTCCCGCGAAAAACTATCATCGAAGAAAAAAAATTAGTTCAGGAACTCACGCCCGTTTCCGCTGATCTGCGGAAGGGCGTCAAATGGCGGCGGCTCTTCTTCAAGATCCCAGATCTCGAATAGTGCCGGAGGGCATTCGGTGACGAACCGCGACGGCTTCTGCAAAACGGTCTGCCGGTTGTAGTCCGTCATCAGTAACGGGTAGGTAATATATAGCTCGTCCTTGGCTCGGGTCAAGGCAACGTACCAGAGGCGCCGTTCTTCCTCTTCGGCATCGACCTCACGCAGCGATTTTGGCGAAGGGAACTTGCCCTCGGCCGCCCATATGATAAAGACGGCTTTCCATTCAAGGCCCTTCGCCTGATGGACGCTCGAGAGCGTTAAAAGCTCGTCCTCTTCGCCGCCTTGAACGACGTCCTCGCCGACGAGCGGCGTCGGTTCCTTGAAACGCTCGGTCGAGAGCAATGCTAGCTCCGACAGGAAATCTTCGGTCGATTCGTATCTGCCCGCGTATTGTGCGAGCCCGCGAATGTCCTCAGTCCGCGATTCCGCGTTCTCGTAATTCTCAAGCAGATATTGCCCGTAGCCGTTATCGAGCACCATCGCGATCTGGTTCGCAGGCTTGTTCCGGTGCTCGTCCGAGACCAGCAGTTCAAGCAGCTTTACGAATTCCTGCCACGTCTTGCTCGAACGCACACGGGCTGTCTGTGCCGATTCCGCGTTGCCGAGCACCCGCATGATCGCATTCGACGGAGCGTTCTCGCCGCCCGGAGCATTCAGCGACAAAGAGATCGATTCATAAATGCGGTTTGCCGTCACGTTGCCGATCCCCGGAATGAGCTTAAGGATCCGCTTCCACGCAAGCTCATCACGCGGGTTGACGATGATGCGAAGATACGAGACCACATCCTTAATATGCGCCTGCTCAAAGAACCGGACGCCCGACTGCACGCGGTACGGAATGCCTCGGCGTGAAAGCTCAAGCTGCAGTTCTACCGAATGGTAATGCGAGCGGTAAATGACCGCGATGTCTTCCAAACTCGTACCGTTATCGCGAAGCTCAAGTATCCTTGACGCGATAAACGCCGACTGTTGGTCGACGTCCGAGCAGGGAACCAATGCCGGTTTCATATCACGAGAACGCTTCACGGCCTTCAACATCTTCGGGAACTGGCGGCGGTTGCAGGCGATCGACGTATTCGCAAGGCCCAGTATCTCCGGCGTCGACCTGTAGTTCGTCTCGAGTTTGAAAAGCTGTGCTTCGGGATAGCGTTTCGGGAATTCGTATATGTTCGTAAATTCCGCTCCCCGCCACGCAAAGATCGACTGCGCATCGTCGCCGACGACCATCACATTCCGGTGCTTTACCGCGAGCAGGTCGATGATCTCAGCCTGCAGTCGGTTCGTGTCCTGGTACTCATCGACCAGAATGTGCTGGAACTGTTCTGCGTAAAGATCGGCGATCTCCTGCTTTTCCACCAACAGCTTCTTCAGGTTCATCAGCAGGTCGTCGTAATCCATCACGTTCCGCTCGACCTTTCGCGATTGATAGATCGCATCGACTCGCTTTATCTGCTGCGTCAGCAGTTCGAAATACGGATACTTGCCCGCGATCACGTTCTCGATCGGCAGGTCCGTGTTGTTCGCAAAGCTGATGATGTCCTGCAGGACCTCTGCCTTCGGGAACCGTTTGGCTTTCGTATCGATGCCGGCTTCGTCAACCGAGAGGCTGATAAGGTCGCGGGCGTCTTCGCTGTCGAGGATCGAATAATTCTGGTCGTAGCCGATCGAGACTGCATGTCGGCGAAGTATAAGGTTGGCAATGCGGTGGAACGTCCCGCCCCAGACGCGATGAACGTTTTGCGAGCCGGTAAGTGATTCGACCCGACGCAGCATCTCGCGGGCGGCCCGGTTCGTAAATGTCGCAAGCAGTATCCGCTGCGGAGAGATGCCTTGTTCTATCAGGTAAGCAACGCGATAGGTGATAGCCCTGGTCTTTCCCGTTCCCGCACCCGCGACGACGAGCGTCGCCTTCGGCGGCGCGGTGACCACGGCAAATTGCTCCTCGTTCAGCTCCGTGCGGTAACGAGTGAGCTTTTCGGGCAGGTGGCCCTGATCGCGTTTTATGACATACCGTGCCATCGTTTCATTTATAGCACGCTATGCCGAGAGTTAAAACCCCGTAAGGCCGTGGCTAGTTGACCGCGAAGCTCACGTTGACGACCGCCGTCATATCCTTGTCGATCGTTGAGGTGTCGTAGACGCCGTAATCCGAAACGTCGGTCGAGTCCGCCGCCGTTATCTGCATCACGCCCATCTTTGCCGACCGCACGGATCCGATCGAATTCCCGGTGCTCTGTGCGATCCGCTCCGCCCGCTCTTTTGCGTCCTTAGCGGCCTCGCCGAGCATCTCGATCTTCAGGTCCGCGATCTGCGTGTAGTAATACTGCGGCGATTTCGATTCGATCAGAATGCCTTCGTTAATAAGCTCCGTCGCCTCGCGGGCGATCTGTGAGACCTTTTGCACCTCGTTCGACCTCACCTCGATCTGCTGCGAGAGTTGATAGCCCGTGATCTCATCGGTCTCGTTCCCGTCGGAATCGCGGCGTTTCAGTGTCGCGGAAGAGATAGAGGAAACCGTCATCTGTGATTCCGAGATACCTTTAGATAAAAGGTACTGCTTTATCCGCGGGATATTGTTCGACAGCTGCGTGTAGGCAGCCGAAAGCTCGGCAGACTGCACCGAGATGCCGGCACTCCAGACGACGAGGTCCGATGTTATTCTCCGCTTTGCCGAACCCGTGACGGTTATCGCCTCGTCGCCCTTGCGGGAGTTGGCGAAAAACCACCCGAAAATTATCGACGCAACGACGATACCGAGCGCGAGTGCGACGCCCGCATTCAGCCAATATTTTCTTTCGCCGTCCATTCTTAGCCTCCTGTTGGCCCAAAAAATAGTGTGCGCTCACCCAAACAATAGACCTCTCCGCGGTACGCGTCAATACTTATTTTTTATCTCTTTGCGGTTATTTTGCCGTCGTTCTTTTGTTTGCATTCACGGGTGCCGAAAGCTACGATGGAAAGATACAAAATTCTAAGAAAGGACTGGAAATACCATGAAATTACCCGGCGGTTTTGACCTAAATTCAATGATGAAACAGGCCCAGCAGATGCAGGAGCAGATGGGCAAGGAAATGAAGAACACCGTCGTCGATGCATCGGCGGGCGGCGGCGCCGTCACCGTAAAGATGCGCGGTGACTTTGAAGTGATCGAACTCAAGATCTCGCCGGACATCGTCAAAGACGGCGACGTCGATATGATCCAGGACCTCACCGTCGCGGCCCTTAACGAAGCCCACCGCAAGGTCGAAGAGTCGCTAAAAGGAAAACTCGGCGGCATGCTCCCGCCGGGACTGATGTAAATCGGGAAAAAATCCGAACAGGATGCTCAGGATAAAAAGGATAGATCAAAATCCTGAATATCCTGCACATCCTGTTAATATTATCTGGAATGTTGGACTACTCCGAGCCGGTCGCTCGACTTATCGACGAATTCAAACGCCTGCCGGGCGTAGGGCATAAGTCCGCGCAGAGGCTGGCTTTTCATATTCTGAGGCGGCCGCGAGAGGAGGTCGACAATTTCGTATCGGCGCTTCGCGAGGTGAAGGAGCGGATCGTTTTCTGCTCGGTCTGCAATAACCTTACCGACGTCGATCCGTGCCTCTATTGCGCAAATCCGAAACGTGACCGCTCGGTCATCTGCATCGTCGAGGAACCTTACAATCTTCTTGCAGTCGAAAAGACGCGTTCGTTCCGTGGGCTATATCACATCCTGCACGGTTCGCTTTCGCCGATCCGCGGCATCGGCCCGGACGAACTGATGCTGTCTAATCTTTTCCCGCGATTGATGCCCGAAAACAACGACGGTGTCGAGGTCAAGGAAGTCATCATCGCGACGAACCCGACCACCGAGGGCGAGGCGACCGCGAATTACATTGCCCGCCTGCTCAAACCGCTCGGCGTTCGCGTGACGCGTATCGCGATGGGAATGCCGGTCGGCAGCGACCTCGAATACGTCGACGAGGTGACGATGGACAAGGCTCTCGCCAATCGTCACGAGATCTAGCCGCTCAAACAAATGACTGCACAGCACCGGACCATTCGCCTGGCCGATCTTGTCCGCTCGCGAAAGGGCCCGCTTGTTTTCCGCATTCTGCTTTTCGTTTTTGGCTCCGCACTTCAGCTTTTCTTTCGCCGCATCGAGACCGTCAACGAACATCTTGTTCCCGAGGGAACCGGCGTAATCTTCGTGCTCAATCACCCGAACGGCCTGATCGACCCCGCGTTGATCTTCGTTGCTCTGCCGAGACGCATTTCGTTTCTCGCAAAATCGACGCTATTCCGGATGCCGGTGGTTGGCAGTATCGTCAAGATGGCCGGTGCGTTGCCGGTCTACCGACGCATCGACACAGGCGAGGACGTCTCGCAAAACCTCAAGACCTTTGCCGCCGCTCACGATCTTCTCCGCTCGGGCGGTTCGATCGCGATCTTCCCCGAGGGCGTTTCGCATAATTCGACAAAGCTGCTGCCCGTTAAGACAGGTGCCGCCCGTATCGCTCTCGGAGCGGTCTCGGTCGAAAGCGGCGAGCCGATCGAACTCCGCATCGTTCCGGTCGGGCTTTTCTATACGAACAAGACCACGTTCCGCAGCGAGGCACTTTTACATTTTGGCGAGCCGTTTTCCGTCGAGCCCGTCATGCTGGAGCCCGCCGGCGACCCGCCGAAGGAAGCGGTAAGGGAACTCACGGACCGGATCGAGAATGCCTTGAGAGAGGTTACGCTCAATGCCGAAAGCGACGCCGAGATCGACACCGCCGACGTTGCACACGAGATCTTCGCCTCCGATTTCCCGACCGACCTCAAAACGCGTCTTGACTTCCAGAAGAGCTACCTGGATTCCGCGGAGAGTTCGGACGAAGCGGCACGGACGCTCGATGCCCGCATCCGGCGTTTTGATGAACGCCTCGACGAGTTAAAGCTTGACCCGCAACACCTTTCGCTCGCCCGGTTCTCACGCGGCTTCGTCATCTGGCAGGCGTTTGTTCAGACCTGGTATCTGGTGCTTCTGTTTCCGTTTGCGCTGGTCGGCACCGTCATCCATGCCCCGGCGTACCAAATAACGAAACTGCTCGCCGCCATCTACACACCTGTCTCTTATACACATCTCCGAGCCCACGAGACAGCGCTGTGTATCTGGTAT
>JAUCQE010000127.1 GCA_030372865.1 Pyrinomonadaceae bacterium | reverse complement strand
TTCGGAACTCGTCGGCAGCGTCAGATGTGTATAAGAGACAGCTCTTGCACCAGCTAGACTGAAGTGGGTCACCGCGGAGAAGATGTCTGCTTTCCCGCTTCCACTGATGTTGAAGTCAGAATTCGCCTGCTCCGTCGTTCGGTTCTGAACATAATTGTTCGAGCCGGACTCAGGCGGTCGGGCATTGGTCATTCTCGGGTCAGTCGTTAAGACATATTGAAAGGCGGCGATACCGCCCAACTGCGTCGCGTTTAAAGCGTTCTCCGAAGACTGGCTTTTTATTGCGTAGGGCGCTCTAGAAATGGTTTGCCGCGGGGCCAATGGCGTAAAAGTCCCACTGCCTGCCGGACGAACACTTATTTGTAGAAACCGGCTGGCGCCGGGAAATGAGCTGCCGAAGTTCAGGGGCACCATGAAGACGCCGTCGTTGACAGCGACGTTCGTAACAGCCAGCGTCTGCCCGATCTGTGTTCCGCCGGAAAACGCACTGAACAGTGAGAACTCAAAATCATAATTCCCTGTCGCCGGCTGGCCGTTGAAGACCAGATTTCCCTGATACGTAAATTCCGTTGTCTGCGCGCTGACTGCCGCCGTTGACCAGCAGACTGCTATCAATACAAATACGCCAGTGAGGTATTTCTTCATCGCTCTCTCCATTTTTTAAGCTAGATCCGACGCAGAGCGTCATTTTACGAGGGTTTCGGGTGATTTGACTGCGACGAATATGGCAGGTTGACGCCGCGTAAGTCTTTAGTTTACCGTGAAAATTCTGTGAGATTTCTGTTAGTATTGCGGCATGCAGGGCTCGATCCAACGGTTTGACGGCTATTTACTCGATAGCGGAAATTTTCGTCTGCAAAAGGACGGGATCGATATTCCCCTTTCGCCGAAGGCGTTTGAGGTGCTCTGTGTTCTCGTGGAAAGCGGCGGCGAACTTGTCACCTATTCGGAACTGATGGACCGGGTCTGGAAAGATGCGTTCGTTGAAGAAAGCAATCTTCGCCAGGTGGTCCTTGCCCTCCGAAGGGTTCTTGGCAAAGATGCCATCGAAACCGTTCCGAAGCGCGGCTACCGTTTTGTCCCTCAGGTCACCACCGGGCTGAGTGCAGTCGAGACCGATCTGCAAGGCGAATCAGCATTACCGTACTCGCCGCCGCCGGTCACAGGAAATACGGACGTCCGCAGCTCGCGATTCCTTGGGTTCGGCGTGCTGGCTATCCTGCTCTGCGGAACGATCGCCGTCGCAGTATTTACGGCCGGACGAAAAGCCGGTACCGACGTAAATTTCCCGACACATGTGCGGAGCATCGTGATAGCCCCGTTCGAGTTTATCGGGGTAGATCACGCGGTCGCGTCGACATCTCAGCAAGGGCTCACGGACGCAATAGTTTCTAACATGAAGCGTGTCCGCGGCCTCAGGGTCGTCGAGCCCAATGGCAAGGCGGCCGATCTGCGCACTGATCCTGTGAATACCGCGGCCGGCCTTATGGCAGACGACGTCCTGACCGGGACGGTCCGGATGGACGGCGATGCGATTCGAGTCAGCTACCGTTTGATCGACACGTCATCGGGCAGTGCTGCGCTTGATGGAACACTTTTCTTTCAGGGCCCTTCTCAACTTGATCACGAAAGAAATGCCTCTCTCCGGCTGGCCCGCGAGAT
>JAUCQE010000126.1 GCA_030372865.1 Pyrinomonadaceae bacterium | reverse complement strand
CGAGCAGGCCGCAGACGGCGAACGGGAGATAACGCCTGAAGGCGCCACTCTTACTACTGTATTCGTCCCAGAGGCGGCCGAGGATGATGAGCGTGAGCGGCAGGCCGAGCAAGAGGCTTCGCTGCGTGAGAAAAAGCGTCGTCAGCGTGTTGCCCCAGCGGAACTCCTCGCCGATCGTGTAATCCTTTTTCAGGTTCCAGAGCAGGTCCATGAAACCGCCGGCGTTCCCCACCGCATCGTGCATGAACCAAATGAAGCCGAGGCCGCCGCTCAGGAAGAGCAGTATGGGTGCGATGCGGCCGGCGAGGCGATCGCGGACGAGGCGGACGACGAAGCTTTCAAAAACGACGAGCAGCGAGAACGCCCACGCCACGTTCTGCACCATCATCGCCTCGCGAACGCCCGCACCGAGCTTCATGAACATCGCGGTGATGAGGTCGGCGACGAAGGGATAGCTGAATTTCGTTTCGGCAAAGTTCGGGTTCATCGGCGGCATGTTGCCGCCCTCGGTGAACGAGTAGATAGCGCCGAGATGGAACGGCAGGTCGCCGAGATTGTTCGAGCCGCCGGTGAAGATGCCCTGGTCGCTCATGATCATCGCCCGGTCGAAAAAGAAGAAGAACAATAGGAAAAAGGCGAGATAATAAAAGAACCGCAGGCCCTTTACGCCGCTCGCTCCCTGGACCTTTCCTTTCGCTTTTGCCCAGTCGTGGCGAAACTCTGCCCGACGCCCGGTATCGATCAGCAGCAAGAGCGGCAGCATCGTCAGCAGCAGGGCGATGACCGACGCCGCGGCCGAAAACCCGATCGCCGAACCCAAGGCAAAACCGAGCGTGCCGTAAACGGCCGAACCGATGACGCACCCCGCCGACGCCCGCCAGAGAAAGGTCTCGCGCTGCGAGATGACGTAGGTGAGGGCGAAGCCGCCCGCGGCGATCACAATGATGAGTACCAGCGAAATGATCATCTTTATTGGCCGGAAAAACTGTTAATAAAGTTAGCCTACTTTCGCGACCGAGCAAAATTCCGAAATGTGCGTGACGCAGGTCTAGAA
>JAUCQE010000125.1 GCA_030372865.1 Pyrinomonadaceae bacterium | reverse complement strand
GAAGCGCGATCGCCGGCCGCTTTCGGGCCGACGACGCGGTCATACTCGGAGATGCATTTGCGGTTCTTCCCCGGCTGCCAAAAGCTGGCTACAGCCTGCTCTTTGCCGACCCGCCGTACAACCTCTCCAAGAGCTTCGGGCAAAAGCGGTTCAAGCGGAAGAGCGATGAAGAATATGAAACGTGGCTCGGTGAATGGCTGGAACTCTGTATTCCGCTGCTAACGCCCGATGCAAGCATATACATCTGCGGCGATTGGCGGTCGTCCGCGGCAATTCAGCGAGTCGGGTCTCGGTACTTCAAGCTGCAGAACCGAGTCACGTGGGAGCGGGAGAAGGGCAGAGGTGCAAAGCGGAATTGGAAGAACGCCGCCGAGGACATCTGGTTCTTCACCGTCTCGGACGACTATGTTTTTAACCTCGACGCGGTGAAGCAGCGTCGCCGCGTTATCGCTCCCTATAAGGAAAACGGCCGGCCGAAGGACTGGGACGAAACCGCCGCCGGAAAGTTTCGCGATACGCACCCGTCGAACCTCTGGACCGACCTCACGGTTCCCTTTTGGTCGATGCCCGAGAATACCGATCATCCGACCCAGAAGCCCGAGAAGCTTCTGGCAAAGATCATCCTTGCCAGCACGAATGAAGGGGGCCGCATCCTCGACCCCTTCGCCGGAAGCGGCACTACCGCGGTCGTCGCCAGAAAACTCGGCCGACATTTCACCGCGATCGAGGCCGACGAAAACTACTGTCTCATCGCCGCCAAGCGGCTCGAGCTCGCCGCCGTAGATCCATCGATCCAAGGCTTCACCGACGGTGTATTCTGGGAACGCAATTCCAAATAGCCGCAAACTGGCTCCTCTGTGTTCTCTGTGCGCTCTGTGGTAAAAATATTTCAATGAAGATCGCCACCTGGAACGTTAATTCGATAAACGCTCGGATGGAGCATTTGCTGGACTGGCTGGAGCGTGCCGGGCCGGACGTTGTTTGCCTGCAGGAAACGAAGTGCATCGACGATAATTTCCCGTATCAGGCGATCCACGACGCCGGTTACCACACAAGCTTCTACGGGCAAAAGTCCTATAACGGCGTGGCGATACTGTCGAAGCACGACATCGACGACGTGCAGAAAAACTTCCCCGATGACGATGACGAATCGCCGAAACGCCTGATCGCGGCGACCATCAAAGGCATCCGGATCGTCAATACCTATATCCCGAACGGCACCGAACTCGGCACCGACAAGTTCACCTTTAAGCTCGACTGGCTGATGCGGCTTCGTCGCTTCTTTGACGAGACGTGCTCGCTCGACAGCGACGTATTGCTCTGCGGCGATTTCAACGTCGCACCGGACGAACTCGATGTCTGGAGCGTGCCGGCCTGGGAGGGCAAACTCCACTTCACCAAGACGGAACGCGCGGCGATGTACCACGTAAAGCAATGGGGCTTTGAGGACGTGTTCCGCAGGCATCACCCGGACGCGCACGAATTCTCATGGTGGAACTACCGCGAGGGTGCCTGGCAGCGAAACCGCGGCCTCCGCATCGACCACATCTGGACCTCGCCGTCGCTCGCCGCAAAATGCACCGACTGCTGGATCGACCGCTCGACCCGCAGCCTCGAAAAACCATCCGACCACGCACCGGTGATCGCGGAGTTTGCGATTTGATTGTGTTGCCTGAGATAGGGCCAGAGGGAGTAAGGCGGGACGGATCCGCAAGACAATCTGATCAATAGGCGCGCATTACTTAAGAGAAGTTTCTGCCGTGCGCGGTTTTCGGCAGTCGGTATCGGCCTCGGACGAGCAGCCGAAGACAGCATTGGAGATCCAGCCGCCCACAATGTGGACTGTCTGGTATGCCGCAATTCCTAGCAAAGCGCAAACTGTGATCGAGACGATCGCTACTACCGCGTTCTTTTTCATTGTGCAGGCGGTTCCTCCGAGAAGAATGTATAAAATGATCGCAACGTCCGCGCCTGCAAAAAGCGAAATGAATTGGGAACAATTTATATGCGGCCGCGTTACAATGTCAATCTGTTTTTTCTGTCTCTTATACACATCTCCGAGCCCACGAGACAGCG
>JAUCQE010000124.1 GCA_030372865.1 Pyrinomonadaceae bacterium | reverse complement strand
CTAGGAATTGCGGCATACCAGACAGTCCATATTGTGGGCGGCTGGATCTCCAATGCTGTCTTCGGCTGCTCGTCCGAGGCTGATACCGACTGCCGAAAACCGCGCCGGGCAGAAACTCCGATCGATTGACCCACGTTAGAGCTTAAACTTTCCTAGCTTTCAATTCCGCCTGGCCGGATAAACGCGCGATCCTATTCGTCTCGCTTACCGAAAATGATCAAGCCCATGTAGATAGCGAGCACCGGGATAAATGCAAGCGTTGAGAAAAACGTTAGCAAGAACAAAACGGCATATGCGCTGTCATCGGGCGTTCCGGGTTCGCGAAGTCCGCCCATCACATCAAATACCGCGCGTTCAAGGTTCAAGAGCGTCAGAGTCGCCACGATCGCCATGATCGGGAGCAGTGCAGTTATGAAAGATGTGAACAGAGAAAGGCGAACGTGCCGTTTAAGATAAAAGAGAAGTAAGGCGACCCGCCACAGGGCGACAATTGCCAGGAACCAGACATTCAAGCTGCGGGCAGTCGCAAGGTCTGTGAAACGTTCGACCGGTATCGCATAAGGGATCGCTGGCGGCGATGTCAGAGCTATGAAGGTGAGCAAATGTTTGTAGGAAAGACCCACCGCTCGTAGAGGCACGATTACGAACCAAAGAATACCGGCGAGCGCGAAAATGTAGACGACTGAGCCAAGGCCGAGGTGCTGCAGAATGTTCGCTTCCGGGTCGTCCCACCAGCGACCCATCCCGACGATCCAAGTAATTACAATGCCCACCAAAAGGTAAGTGCCGTTAAAACGCTCGAATTCCTCCCGTGAAAGCCGGAACGTCAACAATTTTGCAGTTGCAGTCAGTGCGTCCTTGATGTCGGTGGAAGTGAACATTTTCTGCTTATTGCTAAACCACAAATTCGGCGATCACCGGTGCGTGATCTGACGGCCGTTCCAGGCTGCGGGTGGAGCGGTCGATCCAGCATTCTGTGCATTTGGCGGCGAGAGATGGTGACGTCCAGATGTGGTCGATGCGGAGGCCGCGGTTTCGCTGCCAGGCACCCTCGCGGTAATTCCACCAGGAGAACTCGTGCGCATCCGGGTGGTGCCTGCGGAACACGTCCTCAAAGCCCCACTGCTTTACGTGATACATCGCCGCGCGTTCGGTCTTAGTAAAGTGGAGCTTGCCTTCCCATGCCGGCACGTTCCAGACATCAAGTTCGTCTGGCGCGACGTTGAAATCGCCACAGAGAAGGACGTCGCTGTCGATCGAACAAGTCTCGTCAAAGAAGCGACGAAGCCGCATCAGCCAGTCGAGCTTGAAGGTGAACTTGTCGGTGCCGAGTTCGGTGCCGTTCGGGATGTATGTATTGACGATGCGGATGCCCTTGATGGTCGCTGCGATCAGGCGTTTGGGCGATTCGTCATCGTCATCGGGAAAATTCTTCTGCACATCGTCGATATCGTGCTTCGACAAGATCGCCACGCCGTTGTAAGACTTTTGCCCGTAAAAACTGGTGTGGTAACCAGCGTCGTGTATCGCCTGGTACGGGAAATTGTCGTCAACGCACTTCGTTTCCTGCAGGCAAACAACATCCGGCCCCGCACGCTCAAGCCAGTCAAGCAAATGCTCCATCCGAGCGTTGATCGAATTAACGTTCCAAGTGGCGATCTTCATTGGAATATTTTTACCACAGAGCGCACAGAGAACACAGAAGAGCCAATTTGCGGCTATCTGGAATTCCGTTCCCAGAAGACGCCGTCGGTGAAGCCCTGGATCGATGGGTCTTCGGCGGCGAGTTCGAGCCGTTTGGCGGCAAAGAGGCAGTAGTTCTCGTCGGCCTCGATCGCGGTAAAACGCCGGCCGAGTTTTTTGGCGACGACCGCCGTGGTTCCGCTTCCGGTAAATGGGTCGAGAATGCGTCCGCCTTTCTTCGTGCTTGCGAGGATGATCTTTGCAAGTAGTTTTTCCGGTTTCTGGGTCGGATGGTCGGTGTTTTCGGGCATCGACCAAAATGGAACGGTCAGGTCCGTCCAGAGATTTGACGGGTGCGTATCGCGAAACTTGCCCGCGGCGGTCTCATCCCAGTCTTTCGGCCGGCCGTTTTCCTTGTACGGTGCGATCACGCGGCGGCGCTGTTTCACCGCGTCGAGATTGAAAACGTAATCGTCCGAGACGGTGAAAAACCAGATATCCTCCGATGCGTTCTTCCAATTCTGCTTTGCCCCGCGGCCCTTTTCGCGTTCCCAGGTAATGCGGTTCCGGAGTTTGAAAAACGGGCTGCCCGCCCTTTGTATCGCCGCCCCGGAACGCCAGTCGCCGCATATGTATATGCTTGCATCGGGCGTTAGCAGCGGGACGCAGAGTTCGATCCACTCCGCAAGCCAAGTCTCGTATTCGTCATCGCTGGTCCGCTTGAAACGCTTCTGCCCGAAGTTTTTCGAGAGGTTGTACGGCGGGTCGGCAAAGAGCAGGCTGTAGCCAGCTTTTGGCAGCCGGGGAAGAACCGCAAATGCATCTCCGAGTATGACCGCGTCGTCGGCCCGAAAGCGGCCGGCGATCGCGCTTC
>JAUCQE010000123.1 GCA_030372865.1 Pyrinomonadaceae bacterium | reverse complement strand
TCTACACCGTTCGGAACTCGTCGGCAGCGTCAGATGTGTATAAGAGACAGGATCAATTCTGATGGCCGCATCCACGGTGTGCTGAATCAGACCGTTGCGGCGACCGGCAGGTTAAGCTCGACCGAGCCGAATCTGCAGAACATCCCAATCCGCACCGAACTCGGCCAGCGGATCCGTGCAGCGTTCATTCCGGAAAAAGGCAACATGCTGATCTCGGCGGATTATTCACAGCTCGAACTTCGGATCCTGGCGCATATTACGAAAGACCCGGTGATGCTTGAGGCATATCAGAAGAATGAGGATATCCACGCAAAGACCGCACGGCTCGTCTTTGGTGCAACCGACGAAAAGGATCTGAAGGAAAAACGCCGGCTCGCTAAGATCGTGAACTTCGGCATCGCCTACGCGGTCGAGGCCTTTGGTCTGTCACAGCGTGTCGGCATCTCAAAGCAAGAGGCGCGTAAGGTCATCGACGATTACTTTGCGACCTACAAAGGCATTCGGGCGTACATGGACAGGATTCCCGAGGAGGCTCGCGAGAAAGGCTATGTCACTTCCCTCTTCGGCCGCCGGCGTTATTTTCCGGGCATTAAGGACCGCAATTTCTCGATCCGCTCAAGGGCCGAACGCGAAGCGATCAACATGCCGATCCAAGGCACCGCCAGCGACATCGTAAAGATCGCGATGATCAGGGTTTTTGGTGCTCTGCAACAGGCCGGCCTTAAGACCCGAATGATAATGCAGGTCCACGACGAACTGCTGTTCGAAGCCCCGAAAGATGAGGTCAAACAGGCATCGGAGATCATCAAACGCGAAATGGAATCCGCCGCTGTTCTCGACGTTCCGCTCGTAGTCGAGATCGGTGCGGGTGATGATTGGATGAATGCGAAATAGACTAACGCAGGATGGCCTAAAACAGCGAGTAGATACGTCTTCTTTTACAGGATTTGCCGAGTGGTAGCCAATGAAAGATCAAGCTGCATCTTCCGAACGCACTAAAGTCAAACGTCTCCCGGCACGCGGTGCATACGATGCGGAGACCATCTACTCTATTCTCGATTCCGGCTTCATCTGCCACGTGGGTTTCGTCGTCGACGGGCAGCCTTATGTCATACCGACCGGATATGCACGGATCGGAGACAACGTCTACATACACGGCTCGTCCGCAAGCCGAATGCTCCGCAATATGGCAAAAGGTGTCGACGTTTGCATTACGGTCACGCACGTTGATGGGCTAGTACTGGCAAGGTCCGCGTTCCATCATTCGGTCAACTACCGCTCGGTGGTGGTTCTTGGCAAAGCTGAACTCGTGAACGACGCCGATGAGAAATACAAAGCGCTTGAAGCATTTACGGAACACATTATTCCGGGCCGATGGGAAGAGATCCGCTGGCCGAATGAACTGGAGTTAAAGGCCACTTCGGTCCTTATACTGCCTATTAACGAAGCGTCGGCAAAGCTGCGGACCGGCGATCCGAAGGATGATGACGAAGACTACTCTATGGATGTTTGGGCGGGCGTACTGCCTTTGCATGTGTCAGCAGGCGAACCGATACCGGATGAAAAATTAAAGGCCGGGATTTCACTTCCCGGCCATGTTAAGAACTTTCGCCCCAGATGATCAATAAAGTAAGCCACGGTCTCTATACCACGGCCGCTTTAATCTGAGCAGGTTCGCCATCGTCCGCATCGGATTAAGGAAGCTGCGCAGAAACATCTTCATTGCCCGGCTTTTGCCTTCATAATGACGAATAATATACCGGTCCAGGGCTTCCTCGGTTATGACCCACGCTGTGCCGGCCGTCGGCGTTACGACAAGATCGACCCATGCCATACCGCCGTATAATCCGACGTTACCTATAGACGACTGGCTTATGGGCCCGAGCTCCCAATTAGTGCTCCATGC
>JAUCQE010000122.1 GCA_030372865.1 Pyrinomonadaceae bacterium | reverse complement strand
CGCCGTCTCGTGGGCTCGGAGATGTGTATAAGAGACAGGCTCATATTTTTCGAGCTTACGATCCTGACCTCCGTCGCGATCTTGTTTTCGTCGTTTTCGACTCCCGCGTTGTCTGCACTGCTCACGTTCTTGATCTTTCTGATCGGCCATCTTAGTTCCTCGCTGCGTGATTTCGCGGCGACGCTCGGTTCGGCGTTCGCGGAGGCCGTATTTGAGTTGGTCTATTACCTGCTTCCAAACCTGTCGCTCTTCGCCTTCCGCACCGAGGCCGCTCACGGCATGGTGCCGAACGCGGCGATGATCTTCGGCTCGGCGGCATATGCCGTCGTTTACATCACGATCGTGCTGACCGTTGCCGTCCTTGTTTTCAGCCGCCGCAACTTCAAGTAACGCTTGCCCAAGATGAACACCCGTTCACGACAATCGCTCATCGCTTTCGTGCTGATCGCATGCGGGTTTGTCGCGGCCTACTTCCTGAGCGGTTATGTTGCAGCGAACCGGACCACGTTGCCCGAGGAATTTGCCGATTCAGACCTCGCGGTCCAGGGCGGAAAACTCAAGGGCTGGGCATTGGGTGCAGAGGGACTTCTCGCAGACTGGTACTGGATGTGGTCGCTTCAGTACATGGGCACCAAGATCGTCAATGCAAAACAAGAGGAGTTGAACCTCGACGATCTCAGTTCGCTCGACCCGCGGCTGCTTTACCCGCTGCTCGACAACACGACCGATCTCGACCCGCAGTTCATGCCCGCGTATTCCTATGGTGCGAGCGTCCTGCCGGCGATCGATAAGGAAAAGGCGATCGCCCTGACCGAAAAAGGCATCGAACGCAACCCCGACGCGTGGCGGCTTTATCAATATCTCGGCTTCATATATTGGCGTCTTGAGAACTACGAAAAGGCGGCAGAGGTTTACGAAGACGGTTCAAAGATCGCCGGAGCCCCGCTCTTCATGCGCCAAATGACGGCGGCAATGCGCTCACGCGGCGGCAGCCGCGAAACGGCGCGTCAAATGTACAGGCAAATGCTTGACGAGGCCGAGGATCAGCAGTCGCGTTCGAATGCCGAACGGCGTTTAATGGAACTCGACGCCCTCGACGACCTCGACGCGATCAATCAAGTGTTGAACTCAGCCCGCGAAACCAGCGGCTCGTGTCCCGAGTCGCTCGCGGCGATATTTCGCGACCTATCCAAGGTCAAACTCCCGAACGGCCGGCAGTTTCGCATCGATGCGCGAAACAACATCGTCGACCCGCTCGGCTATCCCTACACCTTCGAACGGCACAACTGCTCGGCACGGCTCAACCTCGAGTCAAAGATCCCCAGAAGTTGAAACACGATGAGTCCGACAAACGGGCCAAATACGATACTGCGTTTGTCGCTGATCCTTGCGGCATCGGTCGCGATGGTGATGCCCATTTACTTTTTCGGCATCACTAACGGCAACGACCTGCCGCAGCATTACCAGTTCGCGATGACGTTCGAACGGTCGCTCGTGGAAGGCACGACCTACCCGAGTTGGTCCGCCGACTCGAACAACGGCTTCGGCGACATCGGTGTCAGGTTTTACCCGCCGCTTGCGTATTACGTGATGGTCGCCGCGAAACTCATCGGCGGCAACTGGTATAACGCGAGCGTTATTACCTTTGCATTCTGGTTCTTTCTTGGCAGCGTCGGCATGTACTTTCTCGCCCGGGAATGGCTCTCGCCGAATGCCTCAACAGCGGCAGCACTGCTTTTTCTGCTGATGCCGTACCACACGAACCAGATCTACAACGCCTTTCTATATGCCGAGTTTGCCGCGACGTCCGTGCTTCCATTTTGCTTTCTGTTCGCCTACCGCACGTGCAGACGCGGTTCGGTGTACGACATCGCCGGCCTTGCCGCGAGCTACGCGGTCCTGATCATCACGCACCTTCCGCTAACGGTCATCGGCTCGATCTCGCTGCTCGTATTCTCGCTCGCGTCGCTACAGCGGGCGAACGCTATCAGGTCGCTCGTAAAACTCACCGCCGCGGTCGCGATAGCACTCGCCGCTAGCTCGTTCTACTGGCTCCGAATGGTCAGCGAGCTGTCGCTTGTAAAGCACGCTCATGCGGATCTGGTCGAAAAGGCATACGACTTTCGCATCAATTTCCTGCTCTCATATTTGAATACGCCGACGGCAGATTATCTCGACCGCTCGCTTATCTTTAGCGATCTGATGCTCCTTGCAACATTGGCGGTCGCAGTTGCAGGAGCGGTCCCTTTCTTCTTGAAGAGAACAGACCGGAAAGCCTTTCTTCCGTTTATCGTCCTACTCGCCGTGTCGCTGTTCTTTGCGACACCGCTGAGCATGCCGTTGTGGGAACGCTTCGAGTTCCTTGCTCAGACCCAGTTTCCATGGCGGTGGCTTGCGGTCATCTCGATTGCGGCAACTGTCCTCGCGGCTTCCGGTTTTGACATCGTCGTCGGGCATTTCCGAACAGAAAAACGCCCGGTCGCCCTCATCATCGCGGGCATCGTCGCGGCCGTGGCTGCATTCACGTTCGCACAGGTCATCAGGCCGGCCGTGTACGTAGAGCGGCAGCAGTTCGAGAACCGGATCTCAGCCCTGACCTATGCGAAGGGCTGCGAATGTTTCTGGCCGGTAACCGCAATTGCCGGTGCTCTTTCCCGGCCCGAGATCTCGCTTCCGGCCGGCCGCAAAGTTGACGTCGTTTCATATTCGACCGCCCGCCGCGAATACCTTGTGTCGCCCGGCGTCTCCGGCGAGATGCGCCTGCCGCTGTTTTACTATCCGCATTGGAACGCCTACGTGAACGGCGTTCGCCAGACGCCGCGGATGGACGCGACCGGTGCGGTGCTGGTCGACATACCCGAAGACGCGGCCAACATCGTCGTACAGTTTGAAGAACCTCAAAGCTATCGCGCGGCCGCAATTATTTCGCTGCTAGCCTGGCTCGCACTTTTCGCGGCCGGAGTTGTGTTCCTTTTCGGCAGGCTCCGTCAACGGTCGGAGACCGAACCGTCCGGCCTAAGCTGACAGCCATTGTAGGGCATTGGCGTCTATGGTCTAATATTCACGCAGTACAAAGGGCACATCGCCCGTTCTTATCAAATGGATCACATTGTCGAGATTCAAAACCTAACAAAAGATTACGAGGTCGGCTTTTGGAAAAAGCGGAAGGTTCGTGCGCTTGACGGCTTGACGCTTGCGGTCGAGCCGGGGCAGATCTTCGGCTTTCTCGGCGGCAACGGTGCCGGAAAGACGACGACGCTTAAGATACTGATGGGGCTTCTCTTCCCGACCGAGGGCTCGGCGAAAATACTCGGACGCGACATCTCGGATGTCGAAATGCGGCGGCGGATCGGCTATTGCCCGGAGAGCCCGTATTTCTATGACTATCTGACAGCGGCGGAGTTGATGGACTATTTCGGCCAGCTTTTCGGCTACGACGCGAGCGTCCGAAAGGCAAAGTCCGCCGACCTTCTGACGCGTGCCGGCCTGCCGGAAAAGGACTGGAACAAACAGCTTCGAAAATTTTCAAAGGGCATGCAGCAGCGTGTCGGGCTTGCCCAGGCATTGATCAACGACCCTGAGATCGTTTTTCTCGACGAACCGATGAGCGGGCTCGACCCCGTCGGCCGCCGCGAGATACGTGAGCTGATCTCATCCCTGCGCGACCGCGGCACGACCGTCTTCATGTCCACGCACATTCTGTCCGACGTCGAGGCCCTTTGCGACAACGTTGCCGTACTACGCGGCGGCAAGCTTTCGGCGACCGGGAAACTCTCCGAGCTCCTCGTCCAATCCGAAGGCGACCGTGCGTTCGAGATCATGGTGAGCGGCGTGGGGCATGAAGCGATCCAGCATGAGATCGCTTCGATCAACGGCTGCCGCGTTTCGTCAAAACCGGGCGGGATCAGCATCGAGGTTCCGAGCGAATCTGACATCGACCCGGTACTCGCCGCCGTGCGGCAGCTGAATGGCAGCCTTATCTCGGTCAACCCGGTCAAGCAATCGCTTGAAGAACTATTTGTAGAAACCGCCGCAGGCTAATGCGGGCGAGAGGAAAATGAAAAAGGCAGGTCGTCGTCACCTGCCTTTTTCGCTTTCTACTGTTGGGTCCTTATCGCCGTGACCCGCCATCTTATATTTGCCCGGTCGTCCTCTCTCTTGAAACCGTCAATGGTCGTTGTTACGTCGACCATCGCTCCGGGGTCGAGCGTCGGATACTGCTTCGGAACGGCCAGGACGCGCTTTTCCTTTACCACCTGATTGAACTGATCGACCACCGCAACGTTTATCTCGAGCCCGTTAATGACCTTATCGCCTTTGTTGCGGACGCGTCCCTTTATGAACATAGAGATCGAACCGAACGCATTCGGCGACTGCACGGTATCCGGGCTTGTGGAGATGATTATGTCCTTCGTCAGGTTCTCGAATTCCGGCGTGCCGATCTGTACGGAGCCCTCGAGTATCGCGGCCTCTTGCTCGGTCATCGACGGCTGCTGCGAAAGAATGTAGACCGCAATGGCGAGAACTATCACGCCGATTACGGCCCCGATCAAATAACCCGCATAATTTCGCGGCTTTGCGTTATTGTGTTGTTCCAGCGATTCCATTTGAATATTCGATGCTGTTTAGACATCCATTTCAATAAAAAGTTCCTGTTAGGTTATCATCATCGAAAGCCATTCTATAATGCCGCTGTCGACCGAGAAAACCCTTCCCGAACCGCATTTCGTCGAGGCCGCACTTCCCTTGCCGTTCCGCCATACGTTTACTTACGCATTGCCCGAACAGATGCGCGGGCGTGCCCGCATCGGTGCCCGGATCATCGTCCCATTCGGCAAGCGAAGCCTCACCGGCTACATCGTCGGCTTGCTGCCAAGCTTTGAAGAAACGCCGCTCTTAAAGCTTTCCGATATCAAGGACGTTATCGAGCTCGCCGATACCGAACCGCTCCTGACCCCGGAAATAATGGAGCTGGCAAAATGGACGGCCGATTACTACGCGGCCTCGTGGGGCGAAGTTCTGAAGGCGTCGCTTCCCGCCGGCATCAACGCCGCGGTCGAGCAGTTTTTCACCATCACCGAAAAGGGACGGATCGCACTCGCCGCGGCGGCGAAACCGGGCCTGGCGAAATGGAAGCTGCTGGCGGCAGTGAAGGCCGAAGGCGAGCTTTCCCGCCGCGAACTCGGCAAGGAATTTGGCGAATCCGCGGCTCGCCGCATAACCCGCGAATTGTTAAGAGACGGCCTCCTTGCATTGTCCGAACGAAGCCTCGCGTCGAAGGTTCGGCCGAAGTTCCGCAAGGCGGTGCGTCTGCTCGGAAAAACCATCGGCCCTGATGACAAGCCCTTTACAGCCGCTCAGCAGGCGATCGTCGACGCTCTTGAGGATGCCGGCGGCGAGATGCTGTTTACCGAACTTACCGAGGCCGCCGACGCCGGAGCGTCGCCGATAACGACTCTCGCGAAGCGCGGCTTCGTTCAAGTTTATGTTCAGGAGGTCCTTCGCGATCCGCTTGCCGACGCCGACCGCCGCGAACGTGAGGCGATCACACTGAACGCCGAACAGTCGTTCGTCCTGTCCGAGATCGAAAAAGGCCTCGAGGGCCGGGAATACAAAGGCTACCTGCTGCACGGCGTGACCGGCAGCGGCAAGACCGAGGTCTATATGCGGGCGATGCGGTCGGCGATGGAGATGGGCCGCTCGTCGCTTATGCTCGTGCCGGAGATCGCCCTGACGCCAATATTCTCTCGTCGCCTGCGGGCAGTGTTCGGCCACGACGTTGCAATTCTTCACTCCAACCTGTCGCCGGGCGAGCGGTTTGACGAATGGCGGCGGATCAGGTCGGGCGATGCCAAGATCGTCATTGGCACGCGTTCGGCGGTGTTCGCTCCGCTGCAGAATGTCGGACTTATCATCGTCGATGAAGAGCACGACAGTTCGTATCGCCAGAACGAATCGCCCTTTTACGGTGCTCGCGACGTGGCGGTAAAACGTGCCCACGCTGCCGATGCCGTGATCGTTCTCGGCTCGGCGACCCCGGCACTCGAGACCTTCTTCAACGCCCAGAACGGCAAATATCAGTATCTGCAGCTGCAGAACCGCATCGGCGGCCGGCCGCTGGCAAAAGCGGAGTTGATAGATATGCGCGACGTTTTTCGCCGTGCCGGCAAAGACGTTGTCTTTTCGCCGCAGCTGATCGAGGCGATCGAGGAAACTCACGCTAAGGGCGAGCAATCGATAATCCTGCTGAACCGCCGCGGATTCTCGTCGTTCGTCTTGTGCCGTTCATGCGGCGAAACGCTTCGCTGCAAAAATTGCGACATCACGCTGACCTACCACAAACGCGACGGCAAGCTCGAATGCCATTACTGCAACTACACGACACAGACGCCCGATGCATGCCCGTTCTGCGAAAGCGAATTTCTCTACTTCCTCGGCCGCGGCACCGAACAGCTTGAGGACATCCTTGCCAGGAAGTTCTCGCATCTTCGCATCACCCGCATCGACCGCGACACGATGAGCCGCAAAGGTGAGCTGACAAAAGCCCTGCTTGCCTTTGATAAGGGCGAGATAGATATGCTCGTCGGCACGCAGATACTCGCCAAGGGCCATGATTTTCACAACGTGACTCTCGTCGGGGTCGTGTCAGTCGACACCGGCCTTGGCCTGCCGGATTTTCGTTCCGCCGAAAGGACTTTCCAGCTGCTGACTCAGGTTGCCGGGCGTGCCGGCCGCGGCGACCTTCCCGGTCGCGTCCTGATCCAGACATATTATCCGGAGCATTACGCCCTGAAATTCGCCGCCGAACAGGACTTTGAGGGTTTCTATAATGCAGAGATACGCTACCGCCAGCGGCTCGGATATCCGCCGTTCATGGCGATCGCGTCGATCATGCTCAAGCATCGCGACGAGGCATACGCGATGAAGAGTGCCCGCATTCTCCGCGATTCACTCGACCGTGCAAACCCGGAAAAGCAGCTCCGCATCCTCGGTCCGGCACAGGCGTCGATCGCACGCATCAAGAACGAATTCCGCTTGCAGATAATAATAAAGTCCGAAAGCCGCAAGAGCCTTCGGACCATTCTGGATACCGCGCTCGCCGAGGCCGAGGCCCGCGGGTGCGACCGCCGGATCGTCCAGGTCGAGATCGACCCGGTAAACCTTATGTGATCAGTTCACCGCCTTTGAGCTCAGCTCAGCGTGGCGAAATTTGATGTTCGCGTAGATCTCCTGCAGCGAGATCTTGCAGTTCACCGAATCGAGTGAAGCGACGTCGTCGCGTTCGTTGTAGATACGGTAGATCCACTGCTTCTGGTTCTGCCGCGTGAAATGCTCGATCCGCATCTCATCCTGTTTCACGAGCAGCACTTCCTTAATGCTCTCGGTCTCGAGAAAGCTTTCGAGCTTACGCGACTTCTCGATCGAATCCGAATCGCTCGAAAAGATATCCACGATCACCGTCGGGTTAAGCAGCGTTTCGGTACGCTGGTCGGAGAATGAAGGCTCGCCCGCCACCAGAGTGATGTCAGGAAAGCAGATCAGCCCGCTCCGCAGCTTGACCCGCATGTTGCTAATGTAGATCTCGTTCTTATGGCCGTGCATTCTGGTACCGAGCGCGACCGCAACGTTCGAAACGATAAGATTATGCCAGCGGTTCGAGCCCGAATGCCCGATGACGTTCGACCCGCGAAAATCCTCACCCACGCCGGTTTTAACGGCCTGACCCGTTGCCTTTTCATTCATACTGCTAAAAACTCCAATTGTAATTAATGCTTGATCCGGTCTGTGGGCAACAGTGGCTGGACACTTTGCATGGGGTTGGTTGTTTGTGAAAATAGTGTTGCACAGTGCCGCTCAGATTTTCAAGGAAAACGTTATGAAACTTTTCGAATTGGCCGAGAACACCTTTTCGTCGATCGAGGCGGGCTCGCCCGAGCTTGAAATAACCTCCGCAGCGGGCCTCGATCTTGCCGGCCCCGGCGAGGTCACGTTCCTCGCGAACCCCAAATACACGCCGCAGATAAAACAGACGAAAGCGGCGGCGATATTCCTTGCCGACGGCGTCGCGATCGACCGCGACGACATCGCGGTGCTGCGTGCAAAAGACCCGTATCTTGCTTACACGCGGGCACTTAGGCTGTTCAACCCCGAAAAGCCCCCGCGTCCGTCAATTCAACCGTCCGCGGTCATCGACGAAACTGCCGAGGTAGCGGACGGCGTCGAGATAATGGCAAATGTCGTGATCGGTGCGGGCTGCCGCATCGAATCGGGCGTGAAAATATACCCGAACGTCTCGGTTTACGAAGGCGTGCGGATCGGGAAAAATTCAGTTCTCCATTCCGGCGTTTCCATTCGCGAGAATTGCGAGATCGGCGAGAACTGCATCATCCATAACAACACGACCATCGGCTCAGACGGCTTCGGTTACGCAAAGGACGAGCAGAAACGCTGGCTCAAGATACCGCAGGTCGGCCGCGTCGTTTTGGAGGACGATGTCGAGATCGGGGCGAACACGGCCATCGACTGTGCCTCGGTCGGCGAGACGCGGATCAAACGCGGGGCAAAGATCGACAACCTCGTCCAGATCGGCCATTCATGCACGGTCGACGAGGACGCGCTTATCTGTTCGCAGACGGGCCTCGCGGGGAGTTCCGTCATAGGCAAACGCGTCATTCTCGCCGGCCAGGTCGGCATCGCGGGCCATTTGAAGGTCGGCGACGACGCCGTGATCACTGCAAAATCCGCGACCTCTCACGACGTCGAACCCGGCAAGGTCATCTCCGGCATCCCCGGCTTCGACAACAAAGAATGGCTCCGCTCGACCGCCGCCTACCGTAGGCTCGGCGATCTCGCGAAAGCCATTCGTTCGATCGAAAAGCGATTAGCTGATACGGAAAAAAGCTAGCCGTTACCAGATCGCCCGCATTCGCACGACGGTCTTGTTCGAGAAAAAGAACGGCGGCATCGACTTTCCGCCTTTCGTCGCCGAGATCTTTCCGGTCGCGGAGATGTTCGGCAGCGTCATGAAAAGGCCGTCGCTCGCGTGGTTTTCGAGGCCTGCCGCATGTGCCATCTCGTGCAGCATTATCATCAACAGCACGTTCTTATGGCCCTGCGAGGGCTGTGCCGGCAGGTAGATCTCGGCTTCTTCGACACCTCGGTTGCCAATCCATCGCCTCGCGACTCCATGCGTTGCGGTCGCCCCGAGCTTCGGGTCGTCCTTTCTTCCGCCGGCGATCTTTACGATGACGTTCGCGTGGCCCTCGGCGACAAGCTCGTACTTCACGGCGTTCATCATCTTCTGGTTAAAGATCGGGATCGCCTCAGCGACGACCCCCGACCACACCCCGATCTCTGCATCATTGCGGATCGTCAGCAGTTTCTTCTCACGGATCTTCGGCGTCCATGATGTATCCGGTTTAGACATAACGGTAAACCTCCTTCTCTCCTAGTTGCCCGGCCGGTAAAAGACGTACACCGCTGTATAAGGCACTTCCACTCTTTCGCCGTCGTACGTTCCCGGCGTGGACGGTGCTTTCCCGCCCTGAGTATTTACCCGCTGGATATACGTCACGTCGCGAAATATGCCCTCACCATCGACCTCGTCTACCTCAAGCAGCAGCCATGGGATCGACTCAGGGTCCGGCGTGCAGCGAACAGGATTTTTCCCGATCACGAGGCTGCCGCTATTGGTCTTCCAGGTCGGGCCGCCGTAGTGCGTTCCGACCTTGCCGTTGAGGCTTTCGTCTGCATAGAGCGTCGCCATCGGGCCGACAAAGCCCCAGGTTGAGCCGTTCCACCAATAGACCTGAACCCCGACGGCAAAAAACCGCACTGCCACTTCGCTGCCGGCATCCGCCTGCAGGTTCTCACAGCCTGCCGGAATCTCAGGCACGCGCGGGCTGTTTTCCTGGGCGGTTATGACCAATGCCGCGGCGACAGTCATAATTGCCGCCATTACCAACTTATTTACTTTATTTATTGCTATAGATCTCATATGAATCCTCCAATTCATAACTTCTGTCGAAAACGACTACGAACGAGTCGCCCTGACGTCAAGATATTCCGAATGCACGATCGTCGTGCCGTCCGTTGCGATGTTTGCTTCGCTCCAAAGTTCCTCCAGGTCCGAACGCAGGGCCGCCTGTCCATCCGTGTCCAACGAATCGAATGCCTTCTGGGTCGGGCCGTAATATTGGCGGAAATGTTCGACCGTCTCGGCAGGGCCGAAGGGAAAATCGAACCGCATCATCCGACGCTCAAGTTCGATATCCGAAACGCCGTCAGCGAACCGTTCTTTCACGACATCTTCAATTCCCCAAAAGATCGGCGAAGGCATTCCCGCGGGCGGCGGAACGTGTTTGCCCGTCACCTTGAACATCTGCCCGATAAAGCCCTCGGCCGTCCAGTTCGCCATCGAGATGATACCGCCCGGTTTGCACACCCGAAGCAGTTCGCCTGCCACCACGTCGGGCCGCGGTGCGAACATCGCCCCGAACATCGTCACGACCGCATCGAAGCTTGCTTCGTCATACGGCAATGCCTCCGCGTCCCCGACTTCGAACTTCGCTTCGACGCCTTCGTTTGCGGCGCGTTCCTTTGCTTCTTCGACCAGGTACGAAATAAGGTCGACACCCGTGACCGTTGCACCTGCCTTGGCAGCGGGAATAGCCGTGTTGCCGTTACCGCATGCAACGTCGAGGATGCTCATTCCCGCTTTCAATCCAATCCGATCGGCAAACTCCGCCGCACCGCTTTCGAATGACCTCGCGATAACCCCGAAGTCTCCCGCGTTCCAAACCGCCTGAAGCTTCGTTTTCAAAGCCTCCATATCCGGCGACATTTTCGCTTTTGCTGTATCCATTGTTGTACCTCCTCCGTCTACTGAACCGCCGGAATATCCTCGACCCAGCCGCTGAATGTGTACTGAGCTTGGGCAAATCCGCCGGTGGGAAGCGCTCCGTTCAGCCTCGCCTGGACCTGAACACCGAAATGCCCTGTCCCGATCTGTTCATCGGCAAAGACAAGCACTTTATGATTCGCGGTAGCCATCTGAACACCGTCGATGGCTCCCTGGTCAGCAAGCACTACACGGTGGAAGGTTATGTCCGCAATATCGCCGACGCCGTCGTTGTTGTTGTCGATGTAGGTGTTGTAGTTGGTCTCCATATACATTCCCTCCGGGCTGCGGGTGATGACTGAGACGTTCTCGATTATTAGCCTCTTCCCTGCCGGGATCTGAAGCAAAGCACTCGAAAAGCCGTTGGCGGTTGGCTGAACGATCACGCGTGCTTGAAACGCCTTACGGCCATCGGCCATCGGAATGATCTTTACCGGCACGGCTTCGGCGTCCGTGTTGGTTACCTTCACGGCCGTTGTCTTCGTCGCTCCGGTCTGGCCGTATGCTGCTCCGGCCGCTGCCGCCACCGCAATTAACAGAACGGCAAAACGAGTGTGTATGTTTGGTTTGTTCATTGTCATGCTCCTTTTCTTCCTTCGGCTCTCTCACAGGCATTAATGCCGTGAGCACATCACGATTTCTCGATGTTTCAAGATTTCAGTAGAAGAGACGAACCCTGGTCGGGAAACAGGACAGACAATTCACAGGAGAACGCAATTGGCGGATGAGCACCCGAAACGTCGGGCGATAGCGGAAAACAAGTTCGCCGCCCGGACCGCGGTTTTACGCGGTCAAGACGGCGGCAAAATCAAGTTCGTTATAAGATGAGCGGCTTGCCCGGGTCAGAGTTCGAAAGCCTTATCCTCAAGCTCTTTGGCGAGCTTTTCATCGGCCCGTGCGAGAGCGGGCTTTTTCATCGCACGATGTACGTCGGCCCTGAATCTCAGTCCCATGGCTCGAAGGATCGCTTTAGCGTCGCCCGTATTGTCGGCGATAAAACCATTCAGGTCGGCTAATGCCTCGGCATATTTCTTAAGCTCAAAATAGGCGTACGCCCGATCGTATCGCCTGTCGTCACCATCGATCTTTTGATCGATCAGCAACGTAAAGTCCGCTATCGCCGGCTCATATTTTTTTGCACGCATGAAATAATTTGCCCTGGCAAAGATCACATCCAAGTCATTCGGGCTCTCGGCGAGCATCGAGGCATAGACCGCAAGGCCGGC
>JAUCQE010000121.1 GCA_030372865.1 Pyrinomonadaceae bacterium | reverse complement strand
AGCGTCAGATGTGTATAAGAGACAGCGACAAACCTCGGCGGCGGCCTCCATGTTGGCGCGGAGGATCGTGTCGTTCAGCGAGGTTGAGCCGATCTGCTTGCCGGTGTTAATGTCAATGGCGGTCAACGCTTCCATTTCATCGACGACGAGATATCCGCCCGATTTCAGCCAAACCTTGTGCTGGAGCAATCGCTCAAGCTCTCGCTCGACGTTGTAGGCGTCGAAAATCGGCACATCGCGGTCATAAAGGACGATCTTATCGCGCATCTTGGGAGCGACGACATTGGCGACCAGATGAACCTTTTCGTATTCATCGGGATCGTCGATGACCATGCGGTCGATCTCGTCTCCGAACATGTCGCGAACGGTTCGGTAGAGAAGGGTTTGATCGCGATGGACGACGGCCGGCGCTCGCTGCTTCTTGGCGGAGGTTAACACCTGTCCCCACAGCTGAAGCAGGAATTTGACGTCGGCCTTGAGCTCGGTTTCGGTTCGACCTTCGCACTCGGTTCGGAGAATCAGGCCAAAGCCTTCAGGCACGATCTTGTCGCCGATCTTGCGGAGTCGCTCACGCTCACCACGGTCGTCGATCTTTCGGCTGACTCCCACGTGAGTCGATTCCGGCATCAGGACGACGTATCGACCGGGAAGGCTGATTCGGGTGGAGACGCGAACGCCCTTGGTTCCGCGCGGTCCCTTGGTGACCTGCACCATGATTTCCTGGCCAGGCTTAATAAGTTCCTTGATTTTGCGGCGGCGGAGCTCGCTACGTTTGAGCGATGCTGGGCTATTGTCGGCGGGATCGTCGGGCAGGATGTCGGCGACATAAAGGAAGGCGTTTCGCTCAAGGCCGATATCGACGAACGCGGCGTCCATTCCAGGAAGGACGTTTTGGACGATGCCTTTGAAGATGCTGCCGACGACGCGCTCTTCGCGTTCGACACGGTACTCCATGAGCTCGACGCCTTCGAGGAGGGCGATACGCGTTTCGCGATTTGAGCAGTTGACGAGGATTTCGACGGAGCTTGCGCCGCTAGGCGTTGCTGTTCTACGGGTGGTTGAAGTTGTTCGTGGTTTCGTGCGGCTTTTGCGCATTGTATTTAGTTTTTTCGGGCCTGCAGATCGGTTGGGTCCAGGCCGGTTCCCCTTATAAAAATCGTTGTTTGGGTGTTGTTCACCCGAAAGCGGTACATGCCTAGTTTACCGGGTTCAAGAGGTAATCCTGTCTCTTATACACATCTGACGCTGCCGACGAGTTCCGAA
>JAUCQE010000120.1 GCA_030372865.1 Pyrinomonadaceae bacterium | reverse complement strand
TATGTCAGCCCGAGTTTATTGAAATGAAAGCAATTCAACCAGAAAACCAGCCGCAGCCAAAGGGGCATTATTCGCCGGGCATTGAGCATAACGGTTTGATATACGTATCGGGCCAATTGCCGATGACGCTGGATACGCGTCAGCCGCTCACGGGCGATATCGGCGAGCAGACGGAGCTTGCGCTGCGTAACGTCGAGGCGGTGCTGAACGCGGGCGGAAGCGACCTCGGCCGCGTGCTGCAGATGACGATCTACGTTTCGGACATGGAGCTTTGGGACGCCGTGAACGAGGCATACAAACGCGTGATGGGCGACCATCGGCCGGCGAGGGCGATAGTGCCGGTAAAGGACCTGCACTTCGGAACGAAGATAGAGATACAGGCGATCGCGGCCGTTAGGGACTGATATTTGACGAATGGACATCGGCATCCTGATCTCAAGCCTGACGAACCCGACGCTGCTGTTCTTTGTGCTGGGGATAATCGCGACGATCGTTAAGAGCGATCTTGAGATACCGTCGACGACGGTCAAGTTCATCTCGCTTTACCTGCTGTTCGCGATCGGGTTCAAGGGCGGGCAGGAACTCTCGCACGGCGGTTTGACGGCGGAGATCGTCTATTCGCTGATATTGGGAATTGCTATCGCCTCGCTGATACCGCTTTACACGTTCTTCATCCTCAAGCGGCGGATGACGATAGGTGAGGCGGCGGCGGTGGCGGCGGCTTATGGTTCGGTAAGCGCGGTGACGTTCGTGGCGGCCTCGACGTTTCTTGAGGCGCAGAACCTGACCTTCGGCGGGCACATGGTCGCGGTGATGGCGTTGATGGAATCGCCGGCGATCATCGTCGGCGTCACGCTGATGAAGCGGTACGAAAGCCCCGAAGAGGGCGGCGGAGGAAGCCTCGGGCACATCATCCGCCATTCGTTCACGAACGGCAGCGTGCTGATACTGCTCGGCAGCCTTTTGATCGGGATCATCGCGGACGCCAAACAGGCCGAAGGCATTAGGCCGTTCACGACCGATATCTTCAAAGGGTTCCTTGCGATCTTCCTGCTCGAGATGGGAATGGTCACAGCACGGCGGTTCAGGGCGTTCATGAAGTACGGCTGGTTCGTGACGCTGTTTGCGATCTTTGTCCCGCTGGTGAACGGAGCTGCGGTCGCCGTGATCAGCGGCCTCGTAACGGTGGATGTCGGCAACAGGTTCATGTTTGCTGTGCTTGCGGCAAGTGCGTCGTACATTGCGGTGCCCGCGGCGATGCGGCTGGCGGCACCAAAGGCCGATCCGGGGTTGTATATCCCGATGGCACTCGGCGTCACGTTCCCGTTCAACATTACGTTCGGAATGCCGATCTATCTGGCGATCGTAAGGGCAGTGAGTTTTTGACGGAGGAAAATAGGTCTGCGACCAAAGGAATTTTCGCACTTGTGCTGATGCTTGCCGCGGCGATCGGCTACGTGGCGTATTTCGAGATGTCGGGCACCGGTGCCGAGGCACATACGACGCAGAAACGTGCGGTCGAGACCGCCGACGCTCCGAAGGCGATAGGGCCATATTCGCAGGCGATCGTCGCCAACGGCTTTGTTTACACCGCCGGGCAGATCGGCAGCGACCCGAAGACCGGCAACCTCGCCGAAGGCATCGAGGCACAGACCGAGCAGGCGCTGAAGAACCTTGAAGCCGTGCTTGCCGCATCGGGGAGCAGTATGTCGCACGTCGTAAAGTCGACCGTCTTTCTCGCGGACATGAACGATTTCGCAAAGATGAACGAGGTATATGCGAAGCGGGTCGGATCGCCCTTTCCGGCAAGGTCGACCGTGCAGGTAGCCCGTTTGCCGCGCGACGCGAAGATCGAGATCGAAATGGTCGCCGTAATGAAAAAATAATGTCCGCTGCCGAGGCGTTCTTTCGCGTTACATAAATGACGGGACGCTTCCCGAAAGTTAAAGGGTAGATATGCAATATTACGGCATCGATTGGTTGGCGACGGCGGCGGGTTTGACAGGTGTTTACCTGCTTGGGAACAGGAGCAAATTCGGTTTTGTGCTTTTCATGCTCTCGAGCACGAGTTGGTCGATCTTCGGTGTGCTCAGCGGCAGCATCGCGATGACGGTAGGCAGCATGATCTTTTTCACGATGCACCTGCGGGGCTTTCTCGCATGGCGGCGTGACGAGCGTAACAAATTGGAAGCGGTACACGTCACGTTAGCAAAATAAAAATGCGAGGGAGATAAGAAGATCGATGAAGTTCAAGATTTTTCAGGTCGATGCCTTTACCAGCAAAGCCTTTGGCGGAAATCCGGCGGCGGTCGTTCCGCTTGAGAGCTGGCTCGCGGATGACGTGATGCTGAAGATCGCGGCGGAGAATAATTTGAGCGAGACCGCGTTCTTTGTAAAAGAGGGCGACAAATACCACATCCGATGGTTCACGCCGACGATCGAGGTAAACCTCTGCGGGCACGCGACGTTGGCAAGTTCGCACGTGATATTTAACGAACTCGGGCTTGAAACGGAAGAGATCAAGTTCCACTCGGACCGCAGCGGAGTACTCGGCGTGAAAAAGGAGGGCGACCGGTTGGTGTTGGATTTCCCGGCATATCCGATGCGGGAGATAGAACCGCTTGAGCTATTGAAAGACATCGAGGTCAAGCCGCTCAGGTACTGGGAATCGCAGGGCAATATGCTTTTCCTTTTGATGGAGAACCAGAGCGTGATCGCCGATCTGGAGCCGGACATGCACCATATCGCGAAACTCCCGTACGACGAGGTAATCCTGACCGCAAAGGGCGACGACTGCGATTTCGCGTCGCGAATGTTCGCACCGCGGATCGGCATTCCGGAAGACCCGGTTACCGGTGCGATACATTGTTCGCTGATACCGTACTGGGCAGGCGAGCTCGGCAAGACAGAGCTTTTCGCAAGACAGGTCTCCGCACGCGGCGGCGAACTTTTCTGCGAACTCGCCGGCGACCGCGTAAAGATCGGCGGGAATGCCGTGACGTTCATGAAAGGCGAAGTATATTTAGAAGGTAATTCACCACAGAGCACACAGAGCACACAGAGCGCTTAGGCGGCAAGAAGGAGATCTCAGTGAGCTCTGTGCTCTCAGTGGTCAATAAAATTATGT
>JAUCQE010000119.1 GCA_030372865.1 Pyrinomonadaceae bacterium | reverse complement strand
TAAGAGACAGGATGGGCGTTGCCGATGCGATCCTCTCGCTGCCGACGCTTGTTTTGATCCTGGCAGCAAGGGCGGCCTTCCCGCTCGAACTGCCAGCGATCACCGCCGGGTTTCTGCTCGTCACGATCTTTGCCGTCTTCGGCTGGGCCGAAATGGCGCGGCTGACCCGAAGCCTGGTCCGCTCGCTGCGTGAAAGGGAATTCGTCCTCGCCGCGCGTTCGATCGGCCTGTCGCCCGCCCACATACTTTTCCGCCACATCCTGCCGAACGCAGCCGGGCCGATCTTGACGCAGGCGACGATCATGCTGCCGACGTTCCTGCTTGCCGAGGTCTCGCTTTCGTTTCTCGGCGTCGGGCTTCAGGAGCCGGTCCCGAGCCTCGGCAACATGCTCGCCGCGGCCGGCGACATCACCCAACTCTCTCGCCAGCCGCTGCTCCTGCTTTCACCCGCCATCGCCATCTTCCTGTTCGTAATGGCCGTCCGACTCGCAGCCCGCGGTCGCGAGCGTTAGCGAACGGTGAATCGCATCGGCGAGTTCACGGCTTGCGCCTCGGGGTTGTAGTAGTCATAGACGATCGAGGCCGGCGTCTGGGCGTTGATGCCATAACGGGGCTTGAACTTAAAGTTGATCTTCGTCCCGCCTGCCTTTGCCCACATATAAAAGATGATGCGGTCGGGCAGTACCTCGTACTTCGAAAGGCTCCAGTCAGCCTCGAGTGCGGCCTCCAGCGATTCGCGGCTGACGTCCGCTCCCGGGGGCGTGCCGATCTCCGCCAGCAGCATTCCGTAACCACGGAAGCCGACGCGTTCGGCGGAGACCGAGCACGAAACTTCCTGCATTATCGCGGCGTCCGTTCGGTCGCATTTGTAATCAAGCTCAAGGGCCCGCGACTGGTTCACCGTCCGGCCGCTCGCGTCCGCATCGTTCCAACCGACGTAGTGGGTCGCGACAGCCTGTGCCATCAGCGGCGTGCGGTCCGAGCTGCGAAGTTCGATCACGTTCTGCTGCCCGAGTGTGCCGCTCAGGTCGACAACGATCTGGTCCAGCTTGTCCGGCCCGATCTCGACGCGTTCGACCGGCTTGCCGTTCACCAGGACGTCCACCGTCTGCGTTGCACCGCCGCTTGAGGCAAGCGAAGCGACGAACGTATCGAGCACGTTTATCGTCGTCTGCGTCGAATACCAGACGCCGTAGCGGTCCTTGTTCCGGAGCAGGAAAAGCATCGCCTTACCGATCGCGTCGTCATATTTGCGGTCCGCGTTCCGCTTCATCAAAAGCTGGGTGACGAGTGCCGTCGTCTCGATCCGTCCGGCCGTGCCCCAGCCGTTGAACGCGGTGTTGGACTCGAGGTTCCAGTACGTGCCGCCGTTCTCCGCGATGCCCCTCGTGGCGAGCTTTTCCGTCACCGCATTTGCGATCTCCGCGTCGTCCGCGTCATGTGCGGCAAGGCCGAGCAAGGCAAGGCTATACGGGTCGTCGATCTCGAGGTTTCGGTTCCTCAAATAACCGAGCGACTTCGACAGTGCCGCCGTTAGTGCCGAGTCTTTCTTGTCCTTTTTCGCGGCCCGCAGCATTGCGAGCGTCCGCGAGATATAGCTCGTCAGCATTTTTACCCGCTTCCGGTCCTCGGCGGTATCCCACTGATATTTCGTGTTCCAGCTGCCGTCCGCACGCTGTTGGCCTACCAGCCACGCCTCGGCTTTTTTGACCACGTCCGGGTCTACCGCCGCAAAATCGGCCGCATCCGCGAGGAACCTCAATGCGTAGGCCGTCAAGGCAAGGTCCGAGCTTCCGCGGCCGCCCCAGTACATAAATCCGCCGTCGGTGTTCTGGTACCCGAGCAAGCGATCATAGCCCGATTGCAGGTATTTCCGTGCCTTCCGCTCCGTCGCCGCGTTGATGCGGCGCGTGCTGCCGTCGCCCGCGAATTTCAGGATCATCAGGTTCGGGTACGTCGATGAGATCGTTTGCTCGCCGCAGCCGTAAGGCCGCATCAGCAGGCCCTCGACCGATTCCGCGACGTGTGCCATCAGGTTCGGATATATCTTCAGCGACGCCGATCGCGCGTTCGCGAGCGAGTTCGCCGGGAAGTTGACGTC
>JAUCQE010000118.1 GCA_030372865.1 Pyrinomonadaceae bacterium | reverse complement strand
ATTGCATTCAAGGCGGCACCACACGCGAGCATCCATTGCGTCGATTGCCACGTTGGCGGCGGTCCAGAATGGTATGTTCGCTCAAAGCTCAACGGCATGAGGCAGCTGTGGGCGGTCGCCACCGATAATTATGAAAGGCCGATCCGTACTCCGCTGCATGGCATGCGGAAAGCCAACGAAACCTGTGCGAAGTGTCACCGCCCGGATCATTATTACGGCGACCAACTTAGGGTCTTCAATCATTACGGTTATGACGAGGGAAATACGCTTCGGCAGATCCGAATGCTTGTAAAGGTCGGCGGCGGCGACCCGAAAACCGGCCCCGCGGGCGGAATTCACTGGCACATGAATCTCGGCAACGAGATCGATTATGTTGCCACGGACGAAAAGCGTCAGAACATCCCGTGGGTCCGCATTAAAGACACGAATGGAAATGTAACGGAGTATTTCGCCAAGGATTCAGGTTTTGCGGCTGAGCAAGTTGCCAATTTTGAAACGCGGCGAATGGACTGTATCGACTGCCACAACAGGCCGACCCACCGTTATTTGTCCCCGGACAAGGCAGTTGACGAGTCGTTGGCCGCAAATCGCCTCGATAGCACGCTGCCGTTTATCAAGGCGAAGGCTGTAGAGACATTGGCAAAGCCGTACAATACGACCGAAGAGGCGGTGAACACGATTGCCAGCGACCTTGCGGCTTACTACGGTACCAATCACGGCAATCTGTATAGTACGAAGCGTGCCGAAGTCGACCGGGCGATCGTAGAAGTCCAGAGGATCTACCAAACCTACTTCTTCCCCGAAATGAAGACGAACTGGACCAGCCACATCGACAACATCGGGCACTTCAACGCCCAGGGTTGTTTCCGGTGCCACGATGGCCAGCACGTCAGCAAGGAAGGGAAGTTGATCCGTAATGATTGTGCGATCTGCCACACGACGCTTGATCAAACTATGGCGGGGCAGACCTTTGCACCGACAGATGGTATGTTCAAACATCCGGTAAACCTCGGCGACCGCAATACCTTTCAGTGTGCGGCCTGCCATAAGGGCGACCGGTCATTCACTCACCCGCTGAACCTTGGAGACATCTCAAGATACCAATGTGCAGAGTGCCACAAGGGCAATCAGTACAAAGACACCTACTAGCGCATGACCCAAACAAAAAGAGAAGGGGCCGATCTGATCGGCCCCTTCTCTTTTTGGCTTTCGCCGAGATCGATGGTTTACCAACGATCTCCCTTGCCGCGACCCAAGTAGATCCGCAGCGACATATATGGCAAGTGGGCTCGGTAGTTCTGGAAGGGTATCGCGTACTGGATCTGCTGAGGTGTTTCCTCATCATAATCGTAGTATTGATATCCAACATTCCAATCCAGATAGCGGTTTAACCTGATCGAGGCCCTGAACTCAGGGGTTTTGAAATCTATCGGATAGGAACTGAGGATGAGCGGTGCCGTTAGGGCCGGAATTGCCCGGTCGCCATGGCCGTCGTCCTTGTTCCACCGATAGCTGCCGTAAAGCGTGACACGCTTGATCGGGCGAACATGGGCATCGATGAAGAAGTAATTATCCCTTACGAAATATTGGCTGAGTCCAGGGGTTGCCGGTCCGCCAAGCGGGATAAGCACTGAAACTTCGCTTGTGAAATGGGTGTAATCGTATCCCGCACTTAGCCGCACTTCGTTGATCGGGTCCCAATCAACCGAGGTCGAAAAGATGCGAGCACGCATTTCGGTGATGAAGGACGATGCCGGCTGGGATACGCTTTGTCCCGGATTGTCATTGTCCTTTGTAATGAAGGATGCGTTCCAAGCGAACTTGTTGAAGCTCGCACGACTGCGAACACGGAAATTAAAGAACTCATAATTCGCGAGCCTGGTAAAGACATTGTCCGCCTTTCCACCCTCGATATCCGCGTAGATCGCCCAATTCTTCGTCGGTTTGATCTTTGCTCCGGCGATAACTGAATGCGTCGAGTTTTCTGCATCCTCCGGCTCCGCAACACCGACAGGCAGTCCAAGGTTCCGCTGGATGCGAACTAAGGAGATCTCACGATTCGTGTAACGCCACCCGAGGTTAATGCCTACGCGTTCGTTAAACTGGTAGTCGCCTTCGAAAAGGTTCGTGTAACGGCGATACCTGGTCGTGAAATAACTATAGTTGTTGGATGCCGTGCCTGGAATGGGCACCTGGGCATAAATGTTGCCGCCGTTCACGTTGAAGCCGTCGTACGTGAATGTATTAGACAGCCGGAAACGGTCGGTCACTCGCCAGGTCATCCCAAGATCCGCACGGGTTTGCGGCCTTTTGGCATTACCGCTGACGTTGTACGTTTCGTTGACGAGGACATTGGACGTGTTGATGTACGACAATGATTCGATAAGCTGCGAGTCGGTCGACGCTACTGCATGCGTTAATTTAGCCGTAAAGTCGAATCGCTTCGCGAACGTCCGCTGTACGCTAAGGACGCCATAGTGGGTATCGCCGTCAACCGGGGTCCGCCGTTCGAGCGAGATTATCCGGTTCGTATTAGATGTTACGTCGCCGGGATCATTCGTGAGAGTGTACAGCGTCCGGTCTTTGTAATTCCGGTATCCGTAAGTGCCGGAAATATTGAATCCGAACAAATTTCCGTCAGCACCGAGTCTAAAGTCGTGGGCCTTGGTGTCGACGTCCGAATACAGCGGAAAAATGTCGCCTCTCGATATACGAGTCGAGGTGCTTCCGGAACCGTCAGCAAGGTTGTACGAGTACCCGACGCGGAACCTAATGTTCCTGTTGTCCGGCAGAAGTGTAAGATCAAAATCGCCTAGATTCCGATGCCTATCGGCATTATGCAGATTTCGGCGATCGTTACCGATCGCATGGTTATTCAGGAAGTTAAAGTACGAGACACGACGTACGTTTGCGTCAAGCCGGTACACATGGTTGCGTTCCATATTTGCCCGGAAATATCCTGATGGGTCTGCTCCCCAACCCGAGCCCATGAACAAAGCCGAGTCAAACAACTTTGCACCGGTCGTTCCTTTGTCTTCGATCATTATGCTTGAATCGAATACCCGGAATCCCTGCCGGTAGTTGAGATCGCTGCGGAACTTGTTCTCGTTACCGTTTACATCTAGCCAACGGCCGCCGATCTCGGTGCTCGCGGTGACCGAATAGCGGTCATTGTCTTCGCCTGCCGGGCTAGGCGTCGGTGTTTGGCCAAACCCGGTGGCGTTGAACATTAAAAGTGCAGCTGCTGCGTAACACAATAGCGCCGGGCGGCCGCAGAATGCTCTATATGAAATGAGCTGTCGTAATTTCGAAGTCATGATATTACTGCGCCCCCTCTTATCTGAAGAAATCCTTGTTGCTGTTCGAACCGTGGATCTGCGAGTGGCACACGGTGCAGTTCTGCGTTCTGATGCTCGTCTGCGTGTGCGGGCCAGTCGGGATATCCGGGTCTAACTCAACATTGAATATGTTAGTGTGGCACTCGAGGCAGAGCTGCCGAACGGTGCTGCGTTTAAGCATCTTCGGATTGTTTGATCCATGCGGTGTATGACAGGCACTGCAGCCTTCGGTCGTCAGCGGCGTGTGTTCGAAAACGAACGGCCCCTGCATCTGAGTGTGGCACCTTACGCAAGATTGATCCGAGCCCAGCGCGTGCCGGGCCTGCTTTTGTTCGAAACCGCCATGCGGATTATGACAGTCGCTGCAGGACATCGTGCCCTCGAGCACCTTATGATGGAACGGTTTCGAGAACTGTGCTTTGACCTCGGAGTGGCAGCCGATGCAAAGCTGCGGCTCGCTGTTCTTTAGCATTGCACGGTTGGCCAGATTCGGCCGTTGTGCCGAGGCATCGGCGATGAAAGTGCCGGAGCCGGGCTTATGTGCACTAAAGCTGGGGCCGTGGGCCGAGTGGCAGTCGGTACACCCGACGTTGTTTCTCCAGTGGTCACCGCGACGGAAATTGTTGTGGTTTTCTTTACCCGCATGGCAGGCTAGACACGTTTCCGCAACGGCCTTCGTGTCGAGTTTGCTGAGGATCTTGATCTTGGTCTTGTCCCCGCCGCCTTCGACGTGTTCTTTGCCAGGGCCGTGGCATGATTCGCATCCGACCACTTTATCTTTCCATCCCGGCCGTCCTTCAAGTTTTCCATGAGAGGTCTGAGCGACCTCGTTGAATTGTGTATCGTGACACGCTCTGCAGGTCTCGCTGCCGACGTATCTATCGTCTTGTGCGAAACCGGTCACCAGGGCCTCAGACTCGGGAATTTCCGATGCCGAAGATCCCATTGGCGGTGCGATCAGCCCGACCACGATCCACGCGAGAAGGCCGAGCGTAAATACGCTCAGCAATGAAAGTTTGATTTTATTTGTTGAAGCCATATTGATCGCCTCCAGTAACTCTTGGGTCGCCGTGAGATTACTTCTTTTCGGAGATCCGAGTGAATCGTAGCATCGGCGGTAGAGTGCTTCTGTGACGCGGGTCACAGGTCAATAAAATATTGGTTTTTATTCAAATAGACCGTAGGAGTCGTTGCCGCATCTGGACGGCAAGTCCAAGGATGCGAATGAGCCTTGTCCGGGGAATCTCCTCCGATCTAAGGAACTCGTCGAAGTCCTTAAGGGGGATACTGTGAATCTCGCAATCGGAAAGGGCGTATAGACCGTAGGCGAAACAGCAACCGCCGAATGCTTCAGGGAGACCGAAGATCTCATGCCCGACGGCGGGTTTCCGAAAAAGCGGGCATACTTGGGGGCCGGCAATCAGTTCTGCCTCCCCGTTCGCGAGCACAGAGATCGTATTCGGCACCGATCCTTCGATCAGAATCGCCTCGCCTTCGGTCGCATGTGTCGTTCGAGAGATCAAAGCGAAGCGTTTCCTGCAGCTTGAAGCAGCTCCATGAAGGAGACCTTCTTCGGTGATACGAACGCCGTAGAGGTCGCCGAAGATTGTTTCAATCGAAGGGATAATGACCGCACCTCCATTATCGGACAGCGCGATTGAACCGTATGTCAGTGTATGGACGTAGGATACGAGTCACAGGAACTTGTGACGACGGTCACATTTTCGAGCGAGATCCTCGTGGCCGGCCGATGACCGACTCAAGGTTTTTAGTACTGTGAACGTACAGGTCGGAACCCTTGAGCGTTATCAATTCCTGTTCCTTAAAGTCCTTGAGGAGACGCGTCACCGTTTCGCGTGACGTCCCGATCATTTCGGCCACTTCTTCGTGAGTGAACCGCATTTTGATACGAACCGGGCCGTTGCCGTTTCCGTCGCCGCCCGTATACCCAGTTTTGCTCACCGTGTGAAGGCACCACTCGAGCATCAGCTTGGCCAACTTGTCGGCGACGGAATTCGAAAGGCCGAACGACCGGATCTGGTTACACGCCTCGTTGTACTGGATCGAGAGGTGACGGACGACGTTCATTGAGATCTCAGGATTATTGTTCAATAAACGGAGAAAGTCGGATTTTCGAACAAAGTTGACCTGACAAGACTCGATGACCTCGGCTGAAACTTCGTAATTGGAATTGGAAACAACGGCGCTAAGGCCAAGCAACTCGCCGGGCCCGGCGATGTGAAGGATCACGACTTTGCCGTCTTTTGAACACGTGTAGAGTTTGACTGCACCCTGACAAAGCATGAAAACGCCGTTCGCGGGCTGGCCCTCAATAAAGAGCATGCTACCCGGGGCATACGAATTTGTTATCTTTGCCTCTTCGATCTGGCCGAGGCTCTCTGGTGAGAGCCCGCAAAAGAATTCCTCAGATCGTTGAGAGCAGTTATGGCATTTATGCTGGATCCTTAAATGATAATGCGACATCGCATTTGCTCCGGACATTTACTGGCTATTTGTTAATTGCGAACGATGAACACCGAACATGGTGCATGGTGTAATACTGCATTAGACACGGAGCCCAAATATACCCGCTCCCAGAAGCCCCGTCCGTGCGATCCAACCACTATAAGTTCAGCTCCCCATGCCGCCGCGTCGTCGACGATCGACCTGCAGGGGGAACCGATTAGAATTTCTGCCGATATATTACCATCAACCGCCACGGATGATACCTTGTTTTTTGCTTCGAGAATATGGGCCTCGGCAATTCGGCGGGCTTCAGCGATAAATTTTTCGTAATAGTCGTCGACTACGCCAAATGGGGCTCCAATAATGTGCGTTGCCGGCTCCACAACTGACACGATCCTTATGACATCATCTGCCGTGAAGACCGTCCCAAGATATCTATCGATCGCGTTTTCACTGTGAACCGATCCGTCGGTTGCGATTAGAACCTTCATTGTTTTTCAGTGGGCTGGGCCTTGGTCATACAGACGCTTGCTTATCTGCAGCGATGCCGATCGTTATCGGTTTAACATGGTTCGGATTTTGGTTCCCGGCGTTCAAAACTTCCTCAACGCCGCTCCGGCCCAATGAACAGGGCCTTACAGTGAAACGCTCGTCCGCCGTATTCGTGAAAACAGGAATAACAGTGTGCGAATTCGTGATAACTGCTTCGCACACCTGCGTTACGCACGCGGCGATGTTCTCAGGCGAATACGACTTTAACTTCGACTCTTTTGCTTTGATCACGCCAGGGGAACGAAGTACCTGTTCGAAATATGCGCAATCCGCGTTGCAATTGTCCATGAAAGTCACGTCTTCGCCGATCGCAGTGCACCAGGTCATTCGGTCTTCTCCGCGATGGTGCTTAACGTGACCGAGCCCGATAACTTTCGATCTTGGAAGCCCCGCCGACTCAAATGCAGATTCAGCAAGCAGGTCTGCAGGGTCGCGTGCGACGAGAAGAACACCGTTAAACCCGGCATCTTTTAGACGCATTGAAGCTCCTCGGACCAATGACTTGTCTGCCTTCCGCGAATTTGCGATGCGCGATCCAAATGCAATGATCGCAACCGTTGCTTGTGCCGTGTCCTCGTAGGTGCCTGCCCATGTGCGCGTTGAATGGGGAAAAGCCACAAACCGCTGCAACTTTTCGATCTCGTGCATCAGGTTCCTTGCGCCTTTTCCCAGAAGCACAAGTTCCGAAACAAACCCGCCGACCAATAGAGAATAAACATCTGAGGCCGATACATTTTCCGGGCCGATTATCGCGACGCGAGAGGAGTTTTTGCTGACCTTTGTCATTTCAATCAGATCCCGGGTTTCACGAGACACCGGTTGTCTCGTTGTTTCGCAAGCGATGTGCCTCACAGCCCAAAAGGCGAAAAAGCCAGAAATCTCTGAGTCTGCCGGTGAATGAGGTGTGATGCCTGTCACAGAAACCGCGAGAAACTGTATCAAAGTGTGAGAATATTCGCGCTTCGCCGCTGGGAGCCGAAAACCAGAAATTGAAAGGAGAATTTGAGAAGGATCGCGAGTATGATTCCCGAAAGTCTTACGCAAATGAACAATTTTCAAAAGCCCCGCGAAAATGGTCAATTTCAATTGCCGTTATCGTCGGAAACGTATTATGTTTAGATTGCTCACAGAAGGCTCAGTACGGCCGATGATCATCGCTATCGATCGAGGAAGGTAACCAGTTTGAAACCGACAGATATCAACGATCCCGAATATTTCCATAAAGTCGTCGATTGCCAGTACGCTTGCCCGGCACATACACCGGTACCGGAATACATTCGCCTGATCGCCGAACAGCGATACAGCGAAGCGTACATGATCAACTGGGACTCGAACGTTTTTCCAGGAGTGCTCGGCCGTACCTGTGACCGGCCGTGTGAACCCGCGTGCAGGCGCGGCCGTGTGGAGGAAGAACCGGTTGCCATCTGCCGCCTGAAACGTGTCGCTGCGGACAATAAGGGCGAAGTTAAAGTGATGATGCCGCAGGGGCCGTTCCCACCGAACGGCAAAAAGGTTGCATTGATCGGCGCCGGGCCTGCGTCTTTGACCGTTGCCCGCGATCTCGCACCGCTCGGGTACGAACTTCATCTTTACGACGAGCAAAAGAAGGGCGGCGGCTTCATGAGGAGTCAGATCCCCGCATTCCGATTGCCTGAAACGGTACTCGATGAAGAAGTCGACTATATCCTCGACCTCGGCATCCACACTCATTTCAATCAATACGTCTCGAGCCTGAAGGACGTGCTCGAGAAGGATTACGACGCGATCTTTGTTGGTACCGGAGCTCCACGCGGCCGGGACTTGCCGAAGCTGCCGGGCCGTTGGGAAGGTGCGGATAATATTCATATCGGCATCAACTGGCTCGCGAGTGTTGCATTTGAGCACGTAAGCAAGATCGGCCGCCGCGTTATCGTTCTCGGCGGCGGCAATACTGCCATGGACTGCTGCCGAACGGCCCGACGGCTGGGCGGCGACGACGTAAAGGTGATCGTCCGCTCGCCCTTCGCGGACATGAAGGCAAGCCCGTGGGAGAAAGAGGATGCGATGCACGAGGATATCCCGATCATCGACAACCACGTGCCCAAGGAGTTCGTCATTGAGAACGGCCGACTGGTCGGGATGAAGTTCGAGAAAGTTAAGGCCGTTTACGACGAGAAGGGTAAGCGAAGCCTCGTGCCGACCGGCGAGCCCGATGCGTTCTTCGAAGCTGATGATGTCCTGGTGGCTATCGGCCAGGAGAATGCTTTTCCCTGGATCGAACGCGACCTCGGCGTGGAGTTCGACGAGTGGGAAATGCCGGTCGTCGATAAGAAGACCTTTCGTTCGACGCACGCGAAAGTGTTTTTTGGCGGCGATGCGGCCTTCGGCCCCGAAAACGTGATCACGGCGGTCGCCCACGGACACCAGGCGGCGATCTCGATAGACCTGCTTTGCCAGGGCAAGGACCTTGTAACCGAACGGCTTCATCCCCATGTCAATCTCGTAAGCCAGAAGATGGGCATTCACGAATGGGCGTACGACAGTTCGGTCGTGGCGGACCGGCGTTACGCGGTGCCTCAAGCCGACAAACAGGTAACTCTGACGAATCGCAAGCAAGAGGTCGAACTCGGATTCGACCAGGCAGCCGGTTACAAAGAGGCAATGCGGTGCCTGAACTGCGATGTTCAGACCGTCTTCTCGGCACCGAAGTGCATTGAATGTGATGCTTGCGTCGATATTTGCCCTACCAGCTGTATTACCTTTACCGCTGACGGCGATGAGGCAGACCTCCGAGAAAGGGCAAAGGTGCCGGCACTTAATCTTACGCAGGACATTTATGTCGCCGACGGGCTTAAGACCGGCCGCGTGATGGTGAAAGACGAAGACGTCTGCCTGCATTGCGGGCTCTGTGCCGAACGATGTCCGACCGCAGCGTGGGATATGCAGAAGTTCTGGTACAACGTGACGAAAGCGGGTTCGGTCAAATACGGCCCGAACGGTAATGGTTCGATGGTTCAGATCACCCGCAACGGACACGGGGTCTAGTTTGGATTTCCAGGCGTCGGCATAGGTATTTGATCGGTTCGTTTGTAAGTTTATGGCCGCGACCTTCGATGGGTATCTTGCAAACACAGTCACCGTAATAGACGTCGTCGGCACCTTTGCATTTGCGGCCAGTGGCGCCATCGCAGCAGTAAGGCAGCGGCTCGATCTATTCGGGGTTTTGGTTCTCGCGTTTGCCGCGAGCACGGCGGGTGGCATAACGAGGGATCTGCTTATTGGAGCGACGCCGCCGGCGGCCATAAGCGATTGGAAATACCTCGCCGTATCGGCGGTCGCGGGCTTGGTCATCTTTTTCTGGTATCCCAAGATCCGCGAGGTCGTGCGGCTGCAAAACCTTTTACTGATCTTTGACGCAGCCGGACTGGCTTTGGTCGCCGTTACCGGAACGCAGAAGTCGCTCGCATTTGGGCTCAGCCCGATCATGGCACCGATGCTAGGAGTGTTGAGCGGCATCGGCGGTGGGATCGTCCGGGATATTTTGGTCACCGAAACGCCGACGGTCCTTCGCCCGGGCGAGCTATACGCGGTCGCGGCGTTCGCCGGTGCTGCGGCAGTCGTGGCCGGAACGTCAATGGGATTGCCGCCGTTTGCCGTTTCCATCGTCGGGGTGGCGGTTTGCTTTGCACTTCGAATGCTTGCCGTGAGGCGGCGGTGGACTTTGCCGGTCGCCGACGCGAGCGGTGAATAATATAGATCTCCGGGCATCGTCCGGACAGAAACAATGGTTAACAGGATCAACGATTTCGTGGTTCGCTTTGCGAACGTCAACGGCACCGGTTCGGCCAGTGCTAACTTTCTTTTTACCAAGGCCATATTTCGAATGGGCATTCCGGTGACGCCCAAGAATATTTTTCCGTCGAATATTCAGGGCCTGCCGACCTGGTACGAGGTGCGGGTTAGCGAAAAGGGCCATCTCGGCCGCCGCGAGGGGATCGACCTGATGGTCTGCGTAAATCCGCAGAGCATGAAGAAGGACATCGCGAGCGTAAGGGAAGGCGGCTATTTTCTTTACGACAGCACAAAGCATCTTTCTGCGGAGTTCCAGCGTGAGGGCATCAACTATCTGCCTATCCCGCTTATGGAGATGTGCAACCGGGAATACACAGACCCACGCCAACGGCAGCTTTTTAAGAACATCATTTACGTAGGCGCACTGTCGGCACTGCTCGATATCGAGTTCAGCGTGCTCGAAGGTTTGATCGGCGATCAATTCAAAGGTAAAGAAAAACTGATCGAACCTAATATCAAGGCCCTCAGGCTCGGTGTTGATTACGCTCGCGAGCATTTCGAATGTCCTTTGGATATCAGAGTCGAGCGACGAGACCTGATCGGAGACTCGATAATGATCGACGGCAATGCCGCATGTGCCCTCGGGGCGATCTACGCAGGTGCGACCGTTGTCGCTTGGTACCCGATCACTCCCTCAACTTCCGTTGCCGAGAGCTTTGGAAAATACGCGTCCAAACTACGTGTTGACCGCGAGACCGGGAAGCATAATTACGCGATCGTCCAGGCTGAAGACGAACTTGCGGCGATCGGCATGGTGATGGGAGCAAGTTGGAACGGAGCGCGGTCATTCACCGCGACAAGCGGCCCGGGCGTTTCGCTGATGCAGGAGTTTCTCGGCCTCGGTTATTTTGCCGAGGTGCCGACAGTCCTGATCGATGTCCAGCGGACGGGGCCGTCGACTGGTATGCCGACCAGGACGCAGCAATCGGACCTATTGCTGGCGGCTTACGCTTCTCACGGCGACACGAAACATCCGCTGCTTTTCCCGGCCACGCCGAAGGACTGTTTCGAAATGACAGCACAGGCGTTCGACCTGACTGAGCGGCTTCAGACGCCGGTGATAATCATGACGGATCTTGACCTTGGCATGAACGACCATATCACGCCGCCGCTTGTGTGGGATGACAGCAGACGTTATGACCGCGGCAAGGTCCTTACCGCCGAGCAGCTTGAGGCGATCTACGCCCCTCGGGATAAAGCCGCAAGGGAGAAGCTCGAAGACGCTGCTCGTACCAACGGATTCGGCCATGCGGATACAGCGTTGTCGGAAGCCGACGCTCAGCCCCACGGTGATCACTCTCCGGTGCAGCCGCTTGAGCAGTTCAAAGGGAAATACGGCAGATACCTCGATATCGACAACGACGGCATCCCATACAGAACGATCCCGGGTACGCATGTCAGCCGCGGAGCGTTCACGACCCGCGGTTCGAGCCGCGATGAGTTCGCCGTGTATACGGAGGACAGCGATGCCTATCGCCAGAACATGGAACGGCTTGGCAAGAAGTGGGACACCGCAAAAGAACTGGTCCCGCAGCCGCATTTCTACCAAGAGGTGAACAGTTCCAAAGACGCCGTCGTATTCTTCGGCACCTCGACATACGCTGCCGAAGAGGCTCTTGAAATGTTGGCCGAAGAGGGAATCGAACTCGATGCAATGCGGGTGAGGGCATTCCCCTTCTCTACCGCAGCAAGCGATTTCATCGATTCGCATCAGCGGCTATTCATTATCGAACAGAACCGGGACGCACAGTTCCGCAGCCTCGTGATGATCGAGCTCGGAACCGACGCGGCCAAGCTCATCTCGGTCCTGAACTACGACGGCACCCCGATCACGGCGGACGACATCTATCGACAGATCAAACATGGGCTAGAAACAAAATGACATACCTGAGACCAACATTTCGCCATCCGGCGCTTCCGAAGAACGA
>JAUCQE010000117.1 GCA_030372865.1 Pyrinomonadaceae bacterium | reverse complement strand
CCGTTCGGAACTCGTCGGCAGCGTCAGATGTGTATAAGAGACAGGATAGCGTGCGGCGGTTCCCGCAGCGACGCCGACGCCCGAGACCTTGTAGTCCTTCTGGTCGCCGACACCTACGAGCAGAAGGCGTGATGCCTTTACGCTGCCTTTCGGCGTAAAGCGGAGCATGGCGACATCGCCCGCATCGCCCTTTATCTCCTCGGACTTGAGCGTCGACGTGATCTGCCCTCCGGTCAGCTTGTCGAGCTCCTTGAGGTCAGCGGCAGAGGGCTTTTCGCCCTTAAAGACGGCAATAGCCAACGCTTCGACATTGGCTTCGGTAAAGTTACCGGTCAATCCTTGAAATTCCATTAATTTCCTCAGCGATAAGTTTGGATTATAGTTACAAAAACCCTTGTAATAGCTATAACTTATCTAAGCCTTTCTTTCAACTGTTGCCGAGTCTCTTTCTCGACGGTCTTTCGCATTTCCGTTTCGCGTTTATCGTACAGTTTCTTGCCCTTTGCGACACCGATCTCGAACTTGATCCTGCCGTTCTTCCAGTAGATGGATGTGACGACGAGCGTCATACCCTTTTGGGTGGTTTCCTTTTCGAGCTTTTCGATCTCCTTGCGGTGCAAAAGAAGCTTTCGCGTTCTAAGCGGTTCATGGTTCTGCTTGTTCCCATGCGAATAGGGCGATATGTGGGCATTCATCAGCCATACCTCGCCGTCCTTTATCGTTACGTACGAATCCTTAAGCTGTATCCGCCCGGCCATGATGCTCTTGACCTCGGTGCCGACCAGCACGGCTCCGGCCTCGTATTTATCGAGTATGTGATACTCGTGAAAGGCCTGCCGGTTATTTAATATCTCTTTGTCCACAGACATAAACGTCTATATTGCCTGTGTCGGCTTAACTTATCAAGAAAGTGGCGATCCACGTCATTTGACAAAACTCGGGGCCGGTTCGTAAATTATTACTTACGCTGGGAGATCGTCTAATGGTAGGACTGCAGTCTCTGGATCTGCCTATCGGGGTTCGAATCCCTGTCTCCCAGCCAATTCTTTATGGACGGCTGGCATGAAACCGAGATCCGGGTACGATATGCCGAGACCGACCAGATGGGGATAGCTCACCACTCGAATTATCTTATCTGGTTTGAAACCGGCCGCAGTGATCTCTGCCGTGCCCGCGGCTTTTCCTACAAAGCGATGGAAGAGAACGACGATGCCCTGATGGTCGTCGCCGAATCCTACGTCCGCTACAAATCCCCTGCATTTTACGAAGATGTCCTGACCGTCCGTTCACAGGTCGCCGAGGTGCGAAGCCGTGCCATCCGCTTTATCTACGAGATTGTCCGTGCTTCTGACGGCAAGCTGATCGCCGAGGGCGAAACGCTGCATCTCGTCACCGATTCCAACAAAAAGGTCAAGACCGTTCCCGAGATCTACAAGAAGCTCCTGCTTGCCGAGACCATCGGCGAGGCATTTCCCGCCGGACAGGCTCCGAGCTAACTTGAATCTCGCCATCGCCCGCTTTAAACTTTGACCATGCCCGGAGCAGCAGCCGCTGAAGTTTACTTCATTGCCGCCATGATGATTCTCATTCTGATCATCTGTGCGGTAGCCGTCGTCGCTTTCTTCAAGACCTACAAAAAGGAAATGAAGCAGCGTGAGGAACGCCGTCAGGCAAAGGAAAAGGCTAAGGCGGAAAAGGCCGAAGCCTAGCGAGACAAGATAATGGCACACCCGAAAATTCTTGAGAGCGAAGGAGCGGTACTCGTCGTCGTTGATGTTCAGGAGGCGTTCCGCACGGCCATCCCGGATTTCGCGTTGATCGCTTCGCGGATATCGGTCGCCGTCCGCGGCTTCGAGACGCTCGGGCTGCCGGTCATCGTAACCGAACAATATCCGAAAGGCCTCGGCCGCACTGCCGAGGAGATCACGTTCGTCCTTGAAGAGCACGTTCCCGTCATCGAAAAGAGCACGTTCAGTTCCTGCGGTGCCGAGGCATTCATTGACCAGCTCACGGCACTCGGAGCAAAGCAAGTGGTGCTCTGCGGCGTCGAGACGCACGTTTGCGTAAACCAGACCGCACACGACCTGATGACCCGCGGCTTCGAGGTCCATCTCCTTTCAGACAGCGTCTCCTCTCGGTTCGACCACGACAAAGAAGCCGGCATCGCAAAGATGTACGCAAACGGCGTCGTCCCCTCGTCAACAGAAATGGCCCTCTTCGAACTCATGCGTGACTCAAAACACGAAAAGTTCCGCGAGGTCCAGGAACTCATTAAATAGTGGTCAGTGGCCGGTTTCGGCTGGAGGCTGATAGCTCGCGGCTGTTTTTTTAACCGTGACCATGCCGTTTCAGAACTTTATGAATATCCTGCGTCGGTAGAGCAGCCACATTAGGAAGAGCCAGAAGAGGATGTAGGTGACCGCGAAGGCAAGCGAGGCGTTTATGGGCTCGGCCCATGAGAGGTAGAGGTTGTTGAATATCCACTGCTGAAGCGAGATGGTCTTCTCGGGACCGTCGGGTATGCGGATCATCCCCATCACGCGTGCAAGGATGCCGGAAAATACGAACAGTGCGAGGGCATTTACGCCGAATACGACAAAAGGCTTTGCCCAACGCTTATAGCCCTTGATGTCGATGACGAAATAGCAGAACCCGAGCGTCAGCAACGCAAGGCCGGATGTATAGACGACGTAAGAGCTCGTCCACAGCGATTTGTTCAGCGGGAACAAAAGGCTCCACGACCAGCCGACTGCAAGCAGCACCGTGCCCATGAAGAAGAGGCCCGTGACAGTGGCGAGTGACAAGTGGCGAGTGACGAGGTCGGCATCTGCATTCTCGTTTGTTTCTGCTTCGTTCCTCTTTCGTGTCAGCCACGAGCCGGTCAGGATGCCTGAGATCGTCGTAACGATGGCGGGAACGGTCGAGAGTATTCCCTCGGGGTCGAAGACCTTTCCTGCACGCCAGATGTGGTTCTCGGTAAGTATCGTCCGGTCGAGCCATGCCGCGAGATTGCATGCCTTGTCATCGATGGTCGTAACGTCACAGCCCGGCACGGGCACAAGCGTCATCAGCATCCAGTAAAGCACCAGAAGCCCGATGCCGATCGCCGTCTGCTGTTTCCAGTCGGTGTGCAGGAACAGTATCGAAACAACGAGATAACAGACCGCTATCCGCTGCAGAACGCCCGGGATACGCATCCCTCCGACGTTGTATGGCACGACCGTGTAACCGGCGATGTACGAACCGAAAACGATGAACGCCCACACGCCTATCAACGCGAACGCGAGCTTGAAATTGCGGACGAGCAGGAAGTAGAGTGCAGCAATTATCGAGAGAGCCGCCGTCCATTTTAGCGGCCACGGAATCGTCGTCTCGCCCATCACGAAAAGCGGAACGGCCGAAATAGCAAGCCCGGTGGCAAAGATGGCAACGGCACGCGTCAGAATCTTTGTATAAACGCTGCGTGTGATGCCCTTGGCGATACGCTTTTTAAGGGCGATGGGAATGGCGACACCGACGATGAACAGGAAGAACGGAAAGATGTAGTCGGTCGGCGTGATGCCGTGCCATTCGGCGTGCTTCAGCGGCCCATAGATGGCCGACCAGGTTCCGGGATTGTTGACCAGCACCATACCGGCGATGGTCATTCCGCGGAATACGTCGAGCGAGATCAAGCGGTCCTGGATAGAGGTCTCAGCCATCTTTGCTTCCGTAAGTTATTGGAAATGCTGTTAGTTTCTAACACAAAAACCGCTCCGGCGTAAAACGTCGGCGGGGCTACCATTTTGCAGAATGTGAAAGTCACACGATTCCCGTCCAAAGATGGTGGGAGGTTGGTTACCAGCCGTTGGCTTCCCTTGTGGTTGTGATGTGTGCAAGGTGGTGCATCGAATGCCACGCGTAGAGCCCGAGAACGCCTTCTAGCTTCCATCTGCCGGTGTCCGGATGGACGAACTCACGCTCGTACTGCTCATCGGTCATCGACCGCAGGAGCTCTGCCCAGCGGGCATGCACGCCTTCGATGATCCTCAGCGAGACATCGACCGGAAGCCGGCTGTCGGCAAGCTCAGCCCAGCGGTCCTCGTGATAAGGGCGTATCGCCGGGGCATCTTCGGTCAATGCGAGCTTGAAGCGGCAAAGCGAATTGATGTGGCTGTCGGCAACGTGATGCACCGTCTGCCGAAGCGTCCAGCCGCCCTCACGATAAGGCGTGTCAAGCTGCTCATCGCTCAAGCCAAGCACGGCGGCTGAGATCGCCGCAGGAAGCTCGGCAATGATACGGATGTTCTCGGCACGGTCAGGCCATTTGGCCGCATCGTAAGTGCCGATCGGGAATCTTGGATCTAGCTGCATAAATAAAGATACCGGCACGAGCTTCGGAGCCGATGCCGGTGTAATGGTTAAGGCAAATAGGCGTCTTCGAAACGGGTGAACTGCTTGATAAATGCCATCTTGATGGTATCGGTCGGGCCGTTACGCTGTTTGGCGATGATTATCTCGGCGATGTTCTTTTCCTCTTCGGGCAGCTCGTCAGGCCCCTTTGCGTAGTAATCGGCCCGAAAGATGAACGCGACGACGTCGGCGTCCTGCTCGATCGAACCCGATTCACGAAGGTCGGACATCATCGGCCTCGGAGGGTTACGAGCCTCAGGTGCACGCGAAAGCTGAGAAAGTGCGATGACCGGTGCGTTGAACTCCTTTGCAAGAGCCTTGAGGTCACGCGAGATCTGCGAAACTTCCTGCTGGCGGTTCTCATTGCGTCTGCCGGAACCGCCGCCCATCAGCTGAAGGTAGTCAACGACGATAAGGTCGACCGATTTTTGCTCGACCGCAAGACGCCGAAGCTTTGCACGCATCTCAAGCACCGAAATGCCCGGCGTGTCGTCGATGTACAGCCTCGTTTCGGAAAGGTCGGCTATCGCCTCTGCAAGCCGTCCCCAATCCTTCGTAGAAAGCATACCGAGCCGCAGCGAGCGTGCATCGACCGAAGCCTGAGCACTCAGCATACGCATTACAAGCTGTTCCTTCGACATTTCAAGCGAGAACACGGCGACCACCGCATTCTCACGAACAGCGGCACGCTGAGCGATATTCAGGCACAACGCGGTCTTTCCCATCGAAGGACGGGCAGCGACGATGATAAGGTCGCCTGCCTGCAAACCGGATGTGATCTGGTCAAGGTCTCGGTAACCCGTGGCAAGGCCGGTCAAAGCATGCGATTCACGCTTGGCGAACTCCTGAATGCGTTGAAAGACGTTCTCGGCGATCGGGCGAACGCCCTCGAATCCCTGCCGCGTACGCTGCTCAGCAAGCGAGAAGATCATCTGCTCGGCACGGTCGAGTATCAGTTCAGCATCGTCTTCTTCCTCAAGGGCTTCGCTCGTTATCTGGTTGCACAGCCGAACGAGGTTTCGCATCGTCGATTTCTCAGACACGACGCGGATGTAGTCCATCAGGTCGGAGAAATGCGGAAGGCCGT
>JAUCQE010000116.1 GCA_030372865.1 Pyrinomonadaceae bacterium | reverse complement strand
GCTCGGAGATGTGTATAAGAGACAGGGTGTAAACATCGGTAAAAATAAGGATGTTCCGAACGAAGATGCGGTCGAGAACTACCTCGCTTGTTTTGATATCGTTCATCCGGTGGCGGATTACATTACCGTAAACATATCGTCGCCGAATACTCCTGATCTTCGTGAACTTCAAAAGGGCGAGAGCTTTGAGGAACTGATCAGAACGCTTTCGGCCCGAAACTCCGAGCTTGCCGCAGGCGGAAAGAAGAAGCCGCTCTTGGTCAAGATCGCTCCCGACCTGGCTGAGGGTGAGATTGAGACCATCGCCGACGTTTGTATAAGGCTTGGCGTTGACGGAATTATTGCCACAAATACGACCATCTCCCGGACGGGCCTGCGAACGCCCAAGGTTGAAGGCATCGGCGCAGGAGGCTTGAGCGGGCAGCCGCTTGCGAAACGGTCGACGGAGGTCGTTTCGCTGCTTTACCGCCATTCGAACGGAAAGCTTCCGATCATCGGCGTCGGCGGGATATTCACCGCCGAGGATGCGTTCGAAAAGATCGCCGCCGGGGCGTGCCTGCTTCAGGCTTACACGGGATTCATATATTCCGGACCCGGATTCGCATCGGACGTTTGCCGTGGCCTTGCTCGCATCCTGAAAGAGAAGGGGTTTCGTACGCTCGACGAGGCGATCGGAACGGGCGATTAACGGTTCCCGTTTGTTTGACACTGTTGGGCTAACCGCTATAATAAGAAATTTGCCTTTCGGGGTAGTAGTGTCCTTATGCGGGCCCTTGATAATGAAGATCGACCTTGAAAGATTGGGGCACGGAAGTACCACTTTTGAGATCACCGTTCCTGAGAGTGACTTATCGCCCGAACCAGGCATTCACTTCCCGAACGGAGCAAGTGCAAAAGGAACGGTCGCAAGTGGTTCGGCAGGTGTAACGGTAAGCGGCGAAATAGCCGCGAGGCCGTTGATTGACTGCACAAGGTGCCTTGAACCGGTCGAGAAAGAACTGAGTTTCCAGTTCGACGCAGTGTTCGTTCGGCCCGAAGATTTTACCGCCGATAAAGAGCGGGAGGTCCACGGCGAGGACCTGAATGTTGATATTTTAGAGGGCGAGCAGATCGATCTGTATTCGATCGTCCGCGAGCAGTTATTGCTCGAAATGCCCGAACAGGTGTTCTGCAAAGAAGACTGCAAGGGGCTCTGCGACCGATGCGGAACGAACCTGAACACCGACGAATGCCGGTGCAAGGACGATGACATAGACCCGCGTTGGGCTGCATTGAAGAATTTGAAATAGCCTTTCGCCGGCCACACATGACAATGATTTGTGCCGAGCGAAGCAGAGATTATTTGAGGTAAATTATGCCGAATCCAAAACGACGACACTCCAAATCGCGAACCCGCCAGCGCCGTGCTCATGACGCTCTGGCAACGCCGCAGTTCTACCTTGATAAGGAAACGGGCGAGGCCAAGGTTCCGCACCGCATCGATCCGAAGACGGGCATGTACAAGGGCCGTCAGATCATTGACGTTAAGGAATCTGAGTAGTTCTTTGAGTTTCAGAGACATTTAAGTTCTAATTCAAGTCAATGACAGAGCAAAACGCGGGCATCCTCGGAATGGGTCACGCTTATCCGGAAGGCATTTTGACGAATGCCGATCTGGAAAAGATCGTTGAGACATCCGATGAATGGATCACCTCCCGAACGGGCATCAAGCAGCGTCATAAGGCCGCCGAGAACGAATACACTTCGCAGTTCGGCACTGCCGCTGCGAAGATGGCCCTTGAACGCGCGGGCCTGAAGCCGACGGATATCGACATCATCGTTTGCGCGACCACGACCCCCGATCAAATAATGCCGTCCACCGGTGCGTTGATCCAGGCACAGCTTGGGGCGACGAACGCCGCCGGCATGGACATTTTTGCGGCCTGCTCGGGGTTCATCTACGGCCTGACGATGGTCGAGTCGATGATCCGCACCGGGCAGATCCGCTATGCACTGGTGATCGGTGCTGAGGTGCTGACAAAGTACGTCGACTACACCGACCGCACGACTTGCGTTATCTTCGGCGACGGAGCCGGCGCGGCAGTTGTCGGTCCCGTGCCGGCCGGAAAGGGAATCCTCGCAACCAAGATCAAATCGGACGGCCGCTATGAGGAGCAGCTTTATGCTCCGGGCGGCGGTACGAAACTCGGCACGAGCCACGAGACCATCGACAACCGAATGCACTTTTTCAAGATGAAAGGCAACGAGCTTTTCAAGGTTGCGGTGCGTTCGATGGCCGATATTTCGGCCGAAATGCTTGAGAAAACGGGTCACACGGTCGAAGACGTCAAGGTCGTTATTCCGCATCAGGCGAACCAGCGCATAACGGATGCAGTTGCATCGCGGCTGGGCGTACCCGAAGAAAAGGTTTACTCGAATATCGCCGAGCACGGAAATACTTCGTCCGCCTCGATCCCAATAGCCCTTGATGAGTGCATCGAGTCGGGTCGGATCAAGGAAGGGGACCTTGTGCTGCTGACCGCATTTGGCGGTGGTGTTACCTGGGGTGCCTCTGTCATCCGGTTCTAGATAAATTCGTTCGGCTGCCATGGTGGAATCCGGGCGGCCGGCTTTGATAAGTTCAATGTCCAAAACGGCGTACATCTTTCCCGGCCAGGGTTCACAGGCTGTCGGCATGGGAAGGGATCTATTTGACAACTTTGAAGCTGCCCGCGATGTATTTCGCGAGGCTGATGATGCGCTCGGTTTTTCTCTGTCAGAGATGTGCTTCGGCGGAAGTGAGGAAGATCTTGCACTGACAGCCAACACGCAGCCAGCGATCCTGACGACATCGGTCGCGGCATTCCGTGCAATGCAGAGCGAAGGCTTTGCGGCACCTGACTTCGTTGCTGGGCACAGCCTGGGTGAATACTCTGCATTGGTCGCAGCAGGCGTGCTTGAATTTGCCGATGCCGTGCGAACGGTCCGTAAACGCGGAACGTACATGCAGGAGGCAGTTCCGGTCGGCGTAGGTGCTATGGCCGCGATACTCGGAGCCGATCTCGACACGGTCGAAGGCGCGTGTGCCGATGCCGCACAGGGCCAGGTATGCAGCCCAGCGAACATCAACTCGCCGACGCAGATCGTGATCGCCGGCGATTCGGATGCGGTCGACCGGGCATGCGAGCTATTGAAAGAACGCGGAGCGAAGCGGGCGATCAGGTTGAATGTCTCCGCTCCGTTCCATTGTGCCCTGATGATGCCGGCACAGGAACGGCTTGCGAAGGATCTCGGTGCACTGGCGTACGGTGAGTTCGCGTTGCCGATAGTGCATAATGTCGATGCGGCGGTCAATTCGGATTCGGGCAGGGTCTGCGATGCGTTGACGCGGCAGGTTTCCGGGCCGGTCAAATGGCTGCAGTCCGTGAATGCACTTGTCGCTGACGGCGTTGGAACGTTTGTTGAGGTTGGTGCCGGGAAGGTGTTGTCCGGGCTTCTAAGACAGATCAACCGCGACGTTCGGTGTTTGAACGTTGAGAATACTGAAAGTTTAAGAAATACTAAGGAAACGCTATAAAAGGAGAACATATGTCAGAAGTTCAGGATAAGATCAAACAGATCATCGTTGACGAATTGGGTGTGGACGAGGCCGAAGTTACCGAGAACGCACGCTTTATCGAGGACCTCGGTGCAGACTCGCTCGACCTGGTTGAGCTCGTAATGCGATTCGAAGAGGAATTCGATATCGAAATTCCGGACGAAGATGCTGAAAAGATCCAGAGCGTCCGGGATGCATACGCATACGTTGAACAGCACAAGGGCTAGTTCGTAGTTCGCGGATCGTGAATCGTTGAAGGCTGTCCATCGGCTCTTTCGATTCACGATTTACTATTTTCAATTCACGAATATGAAGCGTCGAGTAGTAGTAACCGGAGTCGGGCTTGTAACGCCGATCGGCAACGATGTTCCGACGACATGGAACGGATTGATGACCGGTGCAAATGGTGCCGATTACATCAAGAAGTTCGACACCGAAAAGTTTTCGGTCAAATTCGCATGCGAGGTCAAGGATTTCGATCCGCTCAGCTTCCTTGATAAAAAGGAAGCTCGCCGGATGGGAGCCTTCACGCACTTCGCTCTCGCAGCCTCGGATGAGGCGATGAAGCACAGCGGCCTCGTTATCGACGAGTCGAATGCTGAGATGGTCGGAACCTACATCAGTTCCGGTATCGGCGATTTCTGGGCCATCGAGCGTGAGCATGAAAAACTGCTCAATTCCGGTCCGGATCGCGTTTCGCCTTTCTTCATCGTTTCGGCGATCGTGAACCTTGCCGCGGGCAACGTGTCTATACGGCACGGTGCAAAAGGCCCGAATTCGGCTACGGCAACGGCCTGCTCGGCCGGTGCGCATGCTATCGGCGACAGTTTCCGCCTAATCGAACGCGGCGATGCCGATGCGATGATATGCGGCGGTGCGGAAAGTGCGATCACGCCTATGTCGGTCGCCGGTTTCGCGTCGATGCGTGCACTTTCGACCCGAAACGACGATCCGAAACGTGCCTCGCGTCCGTTCGACGCGGAGCGTGACGGATTCGTTATCGGCGAAGGCTCGGGCATTCTGATCCTCGAGGAACTCGAGTTTGCGAAGGCCCGCGGTGCAAATATCCTTGCCGAGATAGTCGGTTACGGGATGAGCGGCGATGCCTTCCACGTAACGATGCCGGACGAGACCGGTTCCGGAGCTATCCGCGTTATGCAGCGTGCGATCAAGGATGCGGGAATCTCGCCGGAGCAGATCGGCTACGTCAACGCTCACGGGACCTCGACGCCGTACAACGACAAGTTCGAAACGCTTGCGATCAAGCAGGTCTTCGGCGAACATGCAAAGAACGGGTTGGCCGTCAGCTCTACCAAGTCGATGACCGGCCACGCTCTCGGTGCTGCCGGCGGTATCGAAGCGGTCTTCTCCGTGCTTGCACTCAAAGAAGGGAAGCTGCCGCCGACGATCAACTATGAGTTCCCTGATCCCGATTGCGATCTCGACTATGTTCCGAATGCCGCAAGGGAGGCTAAGATCGAGTACGCTCTTTCCAACAGCTTCGGTTTCGGCGGCACCAATGCCTGCTTGATATTCAAGCGTTACGACGGTTAATAGGAAGCGTTTCGGCCCAGTTGAGGTCGGAACGCTTTTCTTGTAATCTCTGAATGAATACTCATTCAGCCAACACATTATATGAAGATCATAGTTTTGATGAAGCAGGTTGCGAACAAGGATGCCGTCCTGCGTATCGGGCCTGATGAGAAATGGATCAACGAGACCGATATCGCGATGCAGACCAACGAGTCTGACGGCTACGCTCTCGAAGAGGCTCTCCGCCTGAAAGAGGCCAAGGGCGAGGGCGAAGTTATCGTCTGCTCGCTCGGGCCGCAATCGGCAAAAACGGTTATCAAAGATGCCCTCGCACGCGGTGCGGATCGTGCAATCCATGTCGTTGTGGACGATGCGAACAAGCTTTCGCCGTATCAGATCGCGAAGGCCATCGCCGATGCGACACGCGATGAGAATGCCGACCTCGTTTTCACCGGCCTTCAGTCGGACGACGCGAGCTACGGTCAGACCGGCGTTGTTTTGGCGGAACTGCTTGGCATTCCGCACGGCACGATCGTGATCGAGGTTGACCGCGGCAGCCTCGGTGACAGCCTCCGCATCAAGCGTGAGCTCGAGAGCGGCTGGTACCAGTGGTTCACGTACAAGTTGCCGGCTCTTTTCACCATCCAATCGGGCATTTCGCAGATCCGATACGCTTCGCTTAAGGGCATCATGGCCGCGAAGAAGAAGGAGATCCGCGACGTGACGCCGTCGATCGAAGCGTTTGCCGGTGCCCAGACGGTGCAGAAAGTGTACATGCCGCTCAAGACGAAGCAGACCCAGATACTCGGCAACGGCGACGCGAAAGCCGGTGCGGCCGAACTCGTCGAGAAACTCAAGTCGGAGGTGCGGGCAATATGATCCTCGTATTCATCGAACATAAAAATTGCGTATTGAACAAGACCTCGCTTGAGGCGATCGCGGCGGCACAGGCCATCGGGAACGACCTTGGGATGAAGGCATCTGCGGTCATTCCGTGCACGGGCGAGTGCCCGCTGGTGCAGGAGATCGCGGGTTACGATCTCGAGAAGGTGATCGTGGCAAAGAGCGATAAGCTCGGCACCTATACGCCGGATGCGTATGCCGACGCGTGGGAGCAGGTGATCAAAGCGACGAATCCGCAGTACATCGTGATGTCGCACACCTATCAGGTCCGCGATTTCGCTCCGAAGGTTGCCGCACGATTGGGCCGTGAACTCGTCGGCGACGTTATCCGCTACAAGGCCGA